>NZ_JBSGBY010000733.1:0-3733 GCF_053601505.1 Nocardia sp. NPDC004722 | reverse complement strand
TGAACTGCCGTCTGCAGGTGGAACATCCGGTCACCGAGATGATCACCGGCATCGACCTGGTGGCAGAACAGCTGCGGATCGCGACGGGGGAGCGGCTGAGCGTCGAATCGGGCGGTACGCCGCGCGGCGTCGCTCTCGAATGCCGGATCAATGCCGAGGATCCGGAGCGGGAATTCGCCCCGGCCCCGGGCACACTCACCGAATGCGTGCTGCCGGGCGGCCAGTTCGTGCGCGTCGACAGTCACATCTCGCAGGGCTATTCGATTCCCCCGCACTATGATTCGCTGCTGGCGAAGGTGGTGGTGTGGGCTCCGGACCGGGCCGCCGCGATCGACCGTATGCGGCGCGCGCTCGCCGAGACCCGGATTCGGGGCGTCGGTGTCGCCACCACGGCCGAGTTCCTGCACGACGTGCTCGATCATCCGCGCTTCCGGACCGCCACCCACGACACCGCGTTGATCGGTTCGCTCACCGGTCCGGTGGGTGCGCGGGCATGATGGAAGACGGCCGCCCGCACCGCGAAGGAGCTCGCGCAGATGACCGTCGACGCCTGGGCACAGCATCCCACCGCCCGCTTTCTCGCCCATGACATGTTCGACTCGCTGCGGCGGTGGACCGAGGCCATCCCCGCCGGTGAGATCCCGCTGAAATCGACGCTCGCCGCCATGGACGCGGCGGGCGTCGACCACGCCCTCCTGTCCGCCTGGTGCGCGCCGGAGGGCGTTCTCATCTCCAATGACGAGGTCGCCGCCTGGGTCGCCGAAGCGCCCGACCGGTTCTCCGCCATCGCGTCGGTCGACCTGCGCCGCCCCATGGACGGCGTGCGCGAACTCCGCCACCGGGTCCAGAATCAGGGCTTCAAGGCGTTGCGGGTGCTGCCCTGGCTGTGGGAGGTCCCGCCCACCGACGCCCGCTTCTACCCGCTCTACGCCGCGTGTGTGGACCTCGGTATCCCGTTCTGCACCCAGGTCGGCCACACCGGCCCGCTGCGCCCCTCCGAAACCGGCCGCCCGATCCCCTATATCGACCGCATCGCCCTGGACTTCCCCGAACTCACCATCGTCTGCGGTCACGTCGGCTACCCGTGGACCGAGGAGATGATCGCGGTCGCCCGCAAACACCCGAACGTCGTCATCGACACCTCCGCCTACACCACCAAACGCCTACCCGCGGAACTGGTCTCGTACATGAAGACCCGCAGCGGCCGCCGAAAGGTGCTGTTCGGCACCAACTTCCCGATGATCTTCCCCGACCACGCCCTCGCCGGGCTGGACGAGCTGGGCCTCGACGACGAGGCCCGCGCTCTGTACCTCGACGGCAATGCCCGTCGGGTCTTCGGATTACTCGAGTCCTGAACGGACTGACTACTTGAGTCCTGAACGGACGAAGGCGTTCACGATGTGACGCTGCAACACCAGGTAGAGCAGCAGCACCGGGAGACAGGCCAGCCCGGCCACCGCCATGAGCGGGCCCCACTGGTCGCCTTCGGTGCCCATGAAGCTGCGCAGGCCCAGTTGCAGGACCGAGTTGGAGCGGCGCAGGACGACGGCGGGCCAGAAGTATTCGTTCCAGGCGTTGATGAACAGCAGAATTCCCAACGCCGCCAAGGCCGGTCGCAGGTTCGGGACCACCACGGTCCACAGGATCGACCAGGAGGAGCGGCCGTCGATGCGGGCCGCGGCGACCAGTTCTTTCGGGAACGCGGCCAGGTGCTGGCGCAGGAGCAGGACCGCCAGCGCCGAGCACAGGGTCGGCAGGACCACGCCGACCACGGTGTCGAGCAGGCCCAGGCGGGTCAGGAGGATGTAGTTGGGCAGCATGCTGACCTGGAACGGGACCAGCCAGGTGCCGACGAAGGCCAGGTACAGCGGGCGTTGGAAGCGGAAGGTGTAGAGGCCGAAGGCGTAGGCGGCCAGCAGGGCGATCAGCAGCTGGCCCGCCGCCGAGAGCGTCGACATCACAAAGGTATTGACGATCAGGTGGGGGATGTTCAGCTCGTGGGCGGCCAGGCCGAAGTTCGACAGCGACAGCGGCCAGGGGAGCGGGGACAGGGACGTGACGTCCTCGGGGCGGCGCAGCGCGGTCGCGAAGAGCCAGTAGATGGGGAAGACGCACACGACGGCCGTGCCCGCCAGCAGCACATGGCCGCCGGCGGAGCGCAGCCGGTCGAGCAGGGAGGTTTCAGTCATCGTGGAAGGCAACCTTTTCCGAGATCCAGACCAGGCCCGCGGCCACCACACCGAAGCCGAGGAACAGCAGCACGCCCGCCGCGGCACTGAGACCGGCGTCGAAGCTGTGGAACGCGTATTCGTAGAGCAGGTAGTAGATATTGGTGGTGGACTGCGCCGGACCGCCCTGGGTCATGGTGTCGATGAGCGGGAAAGTCAAAGTGGGACTGAGCAAGACGGTGGTCAGCACCAGGAACACCAGGGTGGGGGAGAGCAGCGGCAAGGTGATCCAGCGGCGAATCTGGCCGGGTGAGGCCCCGTCGACGCTGGCGGCCTCGTCGTAATCACCGCTGATACCGGCCAATCCGGCCCACACCACCAGCACGGCGAAGCCGAGCAGCTGCCAGCCGGTGACGCCGACGATCACCCACGGCGCGGTCTGCGAGTCGTAAACCCAATTGCGTTGTGAACCAAGGACGCTGTCGACGAAACCGGTGCGCGGATGCAGCAGCCAACGCCACACCGCGGCCACCGCCACCGGCGCGACGAGGAACGGCGCGAAGATCAGCGCGTGATACGCGGTCCGGGCGCGCGGGCTCACCCGACGGCTGACCAGCGCGATCAGCACCGGCAGCGCGACCGTGAACGGCAGCAGGCCCACGATCATCCACACGGTCCGGCGCACCGAGGCCCAGAACGCCGGAAGATCCATCAGCCGTTGGTAATTCGCCATCCCCACCGGCCGCATGGGCTGGGTGGGCAGCAGATTCCAGGAGTAGGTGGACAGTTGCAGGGCCTGCATCAACGGCTGATAGGTCCACACCACCAGCAACACCAACGCGGGCGCGAGATACAGATACGGAGTGGCGCCGCGCAGCACGCGGCGCGACAGGGCGCGGTACGGCCGCACCGCCGGTGACACTGCGATCACCGGCGGCGCGGCCTGTTCGGGGACTGTGACGAACACCGGTCAGCCGGCCTCCGCCGCGAGGGCGGCCAGCCGCTCCTGCACCTCGGTGTCGGCCTTGTCGTAGATCCGGGTGGCCGGACCGGCCTCCACCGCGGTCGCGATGACCGACGTGCCGACCACGTCGATCCGGGTGAAACCGGCTCCGACGAAACCTTGTTGACGACCGGCGGGCGCCATCGCGTCGATGCGGTAGGCCAGCGCCGGGCCGACCCACACCGGGATTCCGGCCAGCGCGGAGGCCGCGGTCATGTGGTTGTGCCCGCACAGGATCATGCGCACATCGGACCCGGAGATCACCTCGGCCAGCTCGTCCGCGTTGTGCAGCTTGAGGAATTCCGCGGCCGGGATGGCCGAGGGCAGCGGCGGATGATGCAGCACCAGCACGCTGCCCCGGCGTGCGGGGTGGCGCAACTGCTCGGCCAGCCAGGCCAGCTGCTCGGGTTCCGCCGACCAGCGATCCCATCGACGATCCGGCCACCCCGACGACCTCGTACCCACGTTCCTGCAGCTCGGCGATCACCCCGATGTGCGCGTACCCGCGCGCGCCGCCGCTGCCCAGGGCGAGTTTGACGCGCTTGCCTTCGGTGGCCACGCC
>NZ_JBSGBY010000732.1:0-3736 GCF_053601505.1 Nocardia sp. NPDC004722 | reverse complement strand
GCCGACCCGCACAGCGTCCGGCTGGCCGTGCACCGCGCCGATCTGATCCGCGTCGCCGCACCGGATCTCGCGACCGCCGCCGCCACCCGCACCGAACTGCGCGCCGCGATCGCCGCCGCCGGCCGCGACCCGAACCAGGTCCGGGTGCTGCTGGACCTCGATATCCATCTCGCCGCCACCGTCGACGCGGCCGCCGCCGAGGTCGCCCAGCTGGAGGACTGGATCGCCACCCCGGCCCCGCCGACGGTATTCCACATCGGCACCGCCGCCGAACTCCGCGACATCCTGCACCGGGTCGAAACCGACTGTGCCGCAGACGGTGTGGTGCTGCGACCGCTGGCCCTGCCCGCCGTCCTGCCGCACCTGCCCGCCCTCACCCCGACCCTGCGCGGCCGACTGGGCCTGGCGCGCCCGGCCTCCCGCTACGCGACCGCCTGAGGAGCCACCATGCCGGATCCCCGACTGCGCAAACAGATTCACCTGGCCGCCCACTTCCCGGGCGTCAACCACCACACCGTGTGGACCGATCCCGCCTCGGGCAGCCAGATCGACTTCGACTCCTTCGTGCACCTGGCCCGCACCGCCGAGCGCGGACTGTTCGACTTCTTCTTCCTGGCCGAGGGCCTGCGCCTGCGCGAACACCGCGAGCGCATCCACGACCTGGACGTGGTGGGCCGCCCGGACACCTTCACGGTGCTCAACGCGCTGGCCGGGGTCACCACGCACCTCGGTCTCGCGGGCACCATCAACACCACCTTCAACGAACCCTTCGAGCTGGCCAAGCAATTCGCGAGCCTGGACCACCTCTCCGGCGGCCGCGCCGCCTGGAACGCGGTCACCTCCTCGGACGCGTTCACCGGCGAGAACTTCCGGCGCGGCGGCTATCTGGAGCACGCCAAGCGCTACACCCGGGCGCGTGAGGTGGTCGACGCCACCCGGGCGCTGTGGGACAGCCGTCCCGCCGGTGAGCTCGTGATCGACCGGGAGCGCGGGATTTTCGCGCCGCCGGTGCCGGCCGCCCACTTCGCCAGCGAGCAGTTCGAGATCGACGGGCAGTTCGTGCTGCCGCGCAGTCCGCAGGGCTATCCGGTGCAGATCCAAGCGGGGGACTCCGACGAGGGCCGCGAATTCGCCGCCGCCACCGCCGATGTCATCTTCAGCGCGCACGGCGAACTCGAGGACGGGCAGCGGTTCTACCAGGATGTGAAGGGCCGCCTGGCCAAGTACGGCCGCGACCGCGACGAGCTGAAGATCCTGCCCGCCGCCGGATTCGTACTCGGCGACACCACGGCCGACGCGCACGAGCGGGCGCACCACCTGCGTCGTCAGCAGGTGACCCCGCAGACCGCCCTCGCCTTCCTCGAACAGGTCTGGGGCCGTGATCTTTCCGGCTACGACCCCGACGGCCCGCTGCCGGACATCGAACCGGCCGCCGAGGTGAACATCACCCGCGGCCGGGTCCGCCACGCCAAGGACCCGCACGCCATCGCCGCGGCCTGGCGGGCCAAGGCCGCCGCCGAACAACTCTCGATCCGCGAGCTCATCATCGCCACCACCGCCCGCCAGCAGTTCGTGGGCACGCCCCGCGAGGTGGCCGCCGAGATCGACCACTATGTCCAGTCCGATGCCGCCGACGGCTTCGTCCTGGTCCCGTACCTCACCCCGGCCGGACTCGACGAGTTCGTCGACAAGGTCGTCCCGGAACTGCAGTCCCTGGGCAGCTTCCGCACCGAGTACACCGGCCCGACCCTGCGCCACCATCTCGGGTTGCGCCACCCACACCACGGCACCGAAGGAGTACGCGCCTCATGACCGCCACCGCCACCGAATTCGACTCGCAGTGGGCCACTTTCCGTACCGAACGCGCCGCCTGGGCGCGGCAACCGCTGGGCTGGCTGAGCCTGACCGCGCTGCACTGGCTGGACGAGCAGGACGAGACCGTCGAGGGGTTGCCCGGCCGCTGGCGCGCCGAGGGCGAGAACGTCCATGTCACCGTCGAACCGGGTGCGTTGTCGCTCGACGGTTCGGCACTCGCCGGGTCCGTGGTGCTCACCCCGGGTGAGGGCGCGCCCGGACTGGAGGTGCGCACCGGCGACCGCGTCATCGAGGTGATCCGCCGCAGTGGCCTGTTCGCGCTGCGGGTGCACGATCCCGCGTCGCCGACCCTGGCCGCCTTCACCGAGATTCCGTCGTATCGGCCGGATCCCGCCTGGGTGGTCACCGGTTCCTTCCAGCCCTTCGACGCGGCGCGGATCGTGACCACCGGCGCGGTGGTGGCCGGTCTCGAGCATCACCACAACGCCACCGGCACGGTGACTTTCGAACTCGGCGGGGAACAGCACACCTTCGTCGTCTTCGGCAGCCCGGCCCTCGGCCTGCACGTGCTGTTCACCGACGCGACCAGCGGTGTCACCACCTACGGCGGTGCGCGGCGGCTCGATCTGACCCAGCCCGCCGCCGACGGCACCCTGACCCTGGACTTCAATCGCGCGGTCAACCTGCCCTGCGCGTTCACCGACTACGCCACCTGCCCGCTCGCCCCGGCCGAGAACCGGCTGCCGCTGGCCGTCGAAGCGGGCGAACAGGATCCGCGGAAGGAGCACGCCGCATGACCATCCCACTCTCGGTCCTGGATCTGGCACCGATCAGCGCCGGATCCACGCCGCAACAGGCCATTCGAAACAGCGTCGACCTGGCCCGGCACGCGGAACGCCTCGGCTACCACCGGTTCTGGGTCGCCGAGCACCATTTCGTGAAGGTCGCCAGCGCCGCGCCGGCCACGCTCATCGGATTGATCGCCGCCGCGACGGAATCCATTCGCGTCGGCTCCGCGGCCGTGCAGCTCGGCCACCACACCTCGATCTCGGTGGTGGAGGCGTTCGGCACCATCGACGCGCTGTATCCGGGCCGTCTGGATCTGGGCCTGGGCCGCTCCGGGCATCGAGGCGACCAGGTGCGCTCCGCGGGCGTGCCGCCGGTGCCCGCCCCGGATCGCCCGACCGAGGTGCGCGACGGCGTGGTGCTGCCGCCGCCGTTCTTCCCCGGTCAGTTGCTCGACTTCTCCAGGGTGAAGGCGGCTTTGGGCGCACTGCACCTGCCCGGCGCGCAGCCACTGCCCTACACCGACCAGGTCGAGGACATTCTCGCGCTGCTGGACGGCACCTACGTCACCCCCGACGGCATCGACCTGCACGCGACACCCGGTGAGGGCGCGGACATCCAGCCCTGGCTGTTCGGCAGCAGCGGCGGCGAAAGCGCCCAGCTGGCAGGGCGATTGGGGCTGCCCTTCGCCGCGAACTACCACGTCTCGCCGGGCACCATCGTGGAGACCGTGGCGGCCTATCAGGCTGCCTTCCGCCCGTCGGTGCGCTTCCCGCGCCCGTACCTGGTGGTGTCCGCCGACGTCGTGGTGGCCGAAACCGATGCCGCCGCACAGCGATTGGCCTCCAGCTACGGCCACTGGGTCTACAGCATCCGCAGTGGCGCGGGCGCCGCGGAATACCTGGATCCCGAGACCGCGCCGCCGCTCTCCGATCAGCAGCGCCGCCTGGTCGACGACCGGGTCACCACCCAGTTCGTCGGCTCCCCGGCCACCGTGGCCGCCCGCTTGCAAGCCCTTCGCAAGCTCACCGGCGCGGACGACACGAACTGCGAAAAGGTGTGCGCGCCAGTCTACTCAGACGGTGTGCAGCAGTGCCCGGTCGGCAATCAACGACAGTGAATGTCGGCGACCACG
>NZ_JBSGBY010000731.1:0-3737 GCF_053601505.1 Nocardia sp. NPDC004722 | reverse complement strand
CGCGGCGGCGATGTAGTACGCCTTGTCCTCGGGCGAGATCAGCTTGAGGATCAGCCTGTGCTCTGCTGGTGCGGGGGCCGCGGTCGCCGCGGTCCTGCTTGGGCTTGCCGGGCTCGTCGTCGAGGCGCAGGGACAGGCCGATGCGCTGGCGTTGGACGTCGACCTCGAGGACCTTGACCTTGACGACGTCGCCGGACTTCACGACCTCGCGCGGGTCCTTGACGAAGTTGTGGGACAGGGCGGAGACGTGGACCAGGCCGTCCTGGTGGACGCCGATGTCGACGAACGCGCCGAAGGCGGCCACATTGGTGACGACGCCCTCGAGGACCATGCCGGGCTTCAGGTCGGCGACCTTCTCGATGCCCGCGGCGAATTCGGCGGTCTTGAATTCGGGGCGCGGGTCGCGGCCGGGCTTCTCGAGTTCGGCGATGATGTCGGTGACGGTGGGGACACCGAACTGCTCATCGGTGAAGTCGGCGGGGCGCAGGGCGCGCAGGGCCGAGCTGTTGCCGATGATCTCCTTGATGCCCTTGCCGCTGGCGTCGAGGATGCGCCGCACCACCGGGTACGCCTCGGGGTGCACGCCGGAGGTATCGAGCGGGTCATCACCCTCGCGGATGCGCAGGAAGCCCGCGCACTGTTCGAAGGCCTTGGGGCCCAGGCGCGGCACGTCCTTGAGTCCGGCGCGGCTGCGGAAGGGGCCGTTGGCGTCGCGGTGGGCCACAATGCTTTCCGCGATCGAGTTGGAGATTCCGGACACTCGCGACAGCAGCGGAACCGACGCGATGTTGACGTCGACGCCGACGGCGTTCACCGCGTCTTCGACGACCGCGCCCAGCGAGCGGGCCAGCAGGGTTTCGGAGATGTCGTGCTGGTACTGGCCGACGCCGATGGACTTCGGGTCGATCTTCACCAGTTCGGCGAGGGGGTCTTGCAGGCGGCGGGCGATGGAGACCGCGCCGCGCAGCGACACGTCAATATCGGGCAGTTCGGCCGAGGCGTAGGCCGAGGCCGAGTACACCGACGCGCCCGCCTCGGAGACCACGATCTTGGTGGGCTTGTTCTCGGGAATGCGCGAGATCAGTTCGGCGGCAAGGGCGTCGGTCTCACGCGAGGCGGTGCCGTTGCCGATGGCGATGAGCTCCACATTGAAGCGGGCGACCAGTGCGCCCAGCACGGCCAGGGACTTCTCGGTCTGCCCCTGCGGCTTGTGCGGGTAGATGACCTCGGTGGCCACGACCTTGCCGGTGGCGTCCACGACCGCGACCTTCACGCCGGTGCGGTAGCCCGGGTCCAGGCCCATGGTGGCGCGGGTGCCGGCCGGGGCAGCCAGCAGCAGGTCGCGCAGGTTGGCCGCGAATACGTCGACGGCGTCGCGTTCGGCGGACTGCCGCAACCGCATTCGGGTGTCGATGCCCAGGCTCACCTGCAGCTTGGTGCGCCAGGCCCAGCGCACGGTGTCCAACAGCCAGGTGTCGGCGGCGCGGCCCTGCGCGGCGATGCCGAACTTGAGCGCGATGCGGCCCTCGTAGATGGAGCGCTCGCCGTCCTCGAGCTCCTCGGTGTCGGATTCGAGGTGCAGGTTGAGCACCTCTTCCTTCTCACCGCGCAGCAGCGCCAGGATCCGGTGCGAGGGCAGCTTCGAGAAAGGCTCGGAGAATTCGAAGTAGTCGGCGAACTTCGCGCCCGCCTCTTCCTTGCCCGGCCGCACGGTCGAGCTGACCTGCCCGCGCTCCCACATGAGTTCGCGCAGTTCACCGACCAGGTCGGCGTCCTCGGCGAAACGCTCCACCAGGATGGCGCGCGCGCCGTCGAGCTGTTCGGCGTTGTACTGGGCGGGATCGGTGGTCGGATCGTTCAGCAGCGCGTCGGCCACCGGCTCGTGCCCGGCCTCGCGCGCGATCTGCGCCTTGGTGCGCCGCTTCGGCTTGAACGGCAGGTAGATGTCCTCGAGGCGGGCCTTGGTGTCGGCGAGCATCAGCTGCGCGTGCAGCGCCTCGTCCAATTTGCCCTGGCCGCGAATGGATTCGATGATCGAGCCCCGGCGCTCGTCGAGTTCGCGCAGGTAGTGCAGGCGCTCATCGAGCGTGCGTAGCTGCGCGTCGTCGAGCCCGCCGGTCACCTCCTTGCGGTAGCGGGCGATGAACGGCACGGTCGACCCGCCGTCGATCAGCTCGACTGCGGAGCGCACCTGCTCCTCGCGCACCCCGAGCTCGTCGGCGATACGCCTGCCGACGCTGGCGATGCGAATGGTGCTCTCGGCACCCGTGGATGCTGCGCTGACGGTTTCGGAGGCTGTCGTCACGCCCGCAGACACTACCGCTACCCGCCTCCCCGCGACTTAAGCGGCCGACAGAGAGCCGTCGCAATTCCTGCATCCGTACCTGCGTCGGGTGCCGAAACAACTCTGGACGTCCCCGGTGAGTTACCCCGATCCTCACGAAATCAGTTGTTACGTTGCGCATATGAAACCCACGATCGCGGCTCGCGCCGCTCTCGCGGCGGCGGTGCTGGTGGGGGCGGCGGGGTGTGGTGCCCACGATTCGGCCGCGGCCGCGGACCGCCCGAGCGTGCCGAATCTGAAACTGGACGCGGTGCGGGCGCTCACCCTGGAACCGAACGACTCGTTCGGGGTTACCGCCGACGCGATCTACACCGTGGCGAACGGGGACGCTTTCGGCGTGGGTTCCGGTAGCGGAGCAAAGCTTTGGTGGATCCAGTCGCCCACCAAGCCGGTGGACAAGGACAAGATCCAGGTGCTCGACTCCGGCCGGGTACTGCTGCTCGGGTGGAAGGATCAGCCGGGCCTGACCGCCTATGACGCGAGCACCGGGCTACAGATGTGGCATACCGATGCCGAGCAGTGGTTCGAGGACGACGAGTCGACCGGGCAGTTCATCCACCGCAATCCACGCACAGGCGAGCAGAGCTGGAGTGTCGATCCCGCGACACTCGGGTGTGCGACGCCCTTGTCGGAAGAGCTTCCAGCGCTGTTCGGTACTGATGTCGTGGACCTGACCGAGCGACCGTCGCTCATCGACACCGCCGAGCGGCCCGGGATCGAGGTCTTCCGATGTGCCACGCCCGGAGGGAAATTCGCCGTCGGCGGCCTGGATCGGGCCACCGGCTCGACCGTCTGGCATCGGGAAGTGCCCGAGATGGGCAGCTTCCTCCGCGCGACGGGGCGGATCGGCACGGTGATATCCGGGGAGACCATCGAGACCGTCGACCTGACCACCGGGCACTCCCTCGGCAGCCGGAAAGGCAACCCGGACAAGGAACTTCGCATCACCCAGCCCGACGGCACGGCACTCGTCCTCGACAGTTCGGTGATGTCGGAGGACAAGGAGATGCGTCTGCTGGAGCCCGACGGCACCACTCGATGGACCGTGCCGCTGGATCCGCATCGCGAGGAACTCCAGCCGCTGATGACGAGTGCGGGGAATGCGATCTTCGCGGTCATGCGCCAGCCTGCGGACCCCGACTATCGGTCGTGGCTGCTGGCCTACGATCCGCGAACCGGCAAACGCAGCGCGGTGATCGGCCCGGGACCGACGGCCGCGGGTGAAAAGCCAACGCTCACTATGCCTTTGAACCTCGCACACCGCACGGTGCATCCCGCGCCGTGGGGCGTGCTGGTCGCCGGGCCCGACAATACCTACGCGACGATTCCGGTGGCCTAGTCCCTCGGCAGCAGATCGGGGCGGCGTTCGGCGGTGCGTTGCAGCGATTGTTCG
>NZ_JBSGBY010000730.1:0-3761 GCF_053601505.1 Nocardia sp. NPDC004722 | reverse complement strand
CCCCCCCCCCCCCCCCCCCCCCCGCGCCCCCCCCCCCCCCCGGCCGCGGTGCCCGTCAGTTCCGGTACCGGAACAGGATTCGTCCCCGGGTGAGGTCGTAGGGGCTCAGTTCCACCAGCACGCGATCCTCCGGCACGATCTTGATGTAGTTCTTCCGGATCTTGCCGCTGATGTGCGCGAGCACCTGGTGGCCGTTGGGCAGGCGCACCGTGAAGGTGGCATTGCGCAGGCAGTCCACCACGATGCCCTCGATCTCGATTCCCTTGCTCTTGTTCGGATTCGTCATCGCAGCACCAGTTCCAGGTTGCTGCCGACCGGTCGCGCGCCGACGCCCTCGAACAGGGCGGTGGCGGCGAGATTGGCGTCGGTCACCTCGGCCGAGGCGGTGTCGATGCCGCGCTCGTGCAGGCCGCCGAGGGTGTGGGCCAGCAGGGCGCGGGCGATTCCGCGCCGATGCCGATCCGCGCGGACGGCCAGCAGGCCGAGGCGCGGCACGCGGCCGATCTGGACCACGCGCAGCAGGCCGACGTAGTGCTCGGCCTCCGCGGCCGCCACGTATTTCGACGGATCCACGATGGTGTCGCCGGGGCCGCCGAGGTTTTCGACCGGCATGTCCTGCCAGCCGTCTCCGACCTCGTCGCGGATCACGCGGTCCACCGCGCGCAGCGGACCTTCCGCGGCGTGACCGGCGGGGACGATGGTGACCCCCGCTGGCGGTCGCACCGCGTGCAGTCCGGTGACCCGGGGATCGGTGGGCACGAGGTACTCCCATTCGCGCCGGCGGATCACGAAACCCGCTCGCTGCCAACATGACAGCAGGTCGGTGTCGTGTTCGTCGACGACGGTGTGCAGGGGTCTGCGCAGGGTGGCGAGCATGGCGGCCGCGATCCGGTCGAAGACCGCGTCGTGCCAGGCGTCGATGCTGACGAACAGGCGTCCGTCGGGCCGGTGGGTGAGATCTCCGTGGCCGACCACACGATCGTTGTGGGTTCCCTGCCACTGGGTCAGAGCGACCCGGGTGACCTGCACGGCGGAATCGTCCGCCCGCGAGGTGATATCTGAAGTGTTCATTGTCGTCGCCTTTCGGGATGCCTTGTCAGGCAGAGGCTCCCGGCGACGGTCGAATCGCGCGTTACCCGTGACGGCGAGAGGGAGCCCCAAACATCGGTGCTGTGTACATGGGTCTCACCTCCTCGGGTGGTGTCACGGTCGGGCAGCAGGCTAACAGACCCGTCTCCTCTCGCGACAATTGTTTTTCTACCAGGGGTTTCGCGGGGCTAACGGCGGCGGTAGGAGATGCGTACCGGAGCGGCGGGCCATTTGGTGCCGGTCGCGCCCGCGGTGGGACGCGGTGTGCCGGTGGTCAATTCCATGTCGAAGGCGGCGATCACCCGGCAGAGGATCACCAGCATCTCCGCTTCGGCGAACGGTTTGCCGAGGCAGCGGTGGGTGCCCGCGCCGAAACCCAACAGCGAGTTCAGATTCGTCTTGCCGGCCTCGCCGAGGAAGCGATCGGGGTGGTAGCCGGCGGGACAGGTGAGGCCGTCGGTCAAGCGGTGCGTCAGCGCGGGCACGGCCAGCACCATCGCGCCCTCGGGAATCAGGTACTCGCCGACCTCGGTGTCGGCGGTGACGCGCCGGGCCACCATCGGGGCGATCGAATGCTGATTCTCGCTCTCCTTCATGCAGGCGGTCAGCACGGTCATCCGATCCAGGGCGGCGCGATCCAGCCTGCCGTCCCGCACGATCCGGTCCGCCTCCTCGCGGGCGCGGGCCAGGGTGGCGGCCTCGAGCAGCAGGTCGGTGAGGGTCCAGGCGAGCTGACCGGCGGTCGTCTCGTAGCCCGCCCACGCCAGCAGCAGCACCATGTCGACCAGGATGTCGTCGCGGACCGGGGTGCCGTCCTCGTAGCGCTGGGTGACCAAGCGCTGCAGGAAGTCCGGTTCCGCGAGAGGGTGCGTGCGGCGGCGTTCGATCATCGCCCCCAGCGCTGTTTTGAGGCGGACAGCGGCACGCTGACTGCGCACATTGCGCGGGGTCTTGACCCAGCGCGGCACGAAGGTCATACCGTCGGAGAAATGCCGGAACTCGCGGTAGAAGTCGGCGCCCATCTCCTGGGCAACCTGCTCGCCGAGGAAACAGGTGGAGGCGATCCGGAACACCAGGGGCCCGAATTCGGCGGTGAGATCGAATTCGCCATGCTCCCCGAGGGATTCGAGGAAACCGTCCGTCACCGCCTCGATCGTCGGGATGAACCCGCTGATCTGGGCCCGCTGGAACAACGGGACCAGCACGCGCTGCTGGCGGCGGTATTCGGATTCGGAGGCGAGGCTGTAGAAGCCGGGCGAGAACATCTTCTCGAAGAACGGCGTCGCGCCCTGCGTCGAAAAGTTCTTACTGTGAAAGAAGAGCCACGAATTCTCCGCACCGAGCAACACCACCGTCTCATTCCCGAACACGCGCATCCGAAAGGTTTCCCCGTGTTCGTCCAACCCGCGCTGAAACACCCGCTCCGGATTCCGCATGAACTCGGGCCCCACCCCGACCAGGGGCAGACCACCGGAAACCATGGGTGGCAACGCATTCACGACTGTCATGAATCAACGCTAGGAATCCGGCACGCGAACCTCCACCCCTCCGACTCCGGCCGCCGATCATCCACGCCGGTCACAGCGCCGCACCGATTTTCCGGACCGGAAGAGGGGCACGTACGGGATCCCCCTTCCAAGATCAGGGAGTACTCATGGTGGCGACCCGGACAAAACACCGCGCTGAGTACACCTTGATCTTGATCAGCGCAGGTGGGCTGCAACGGTGGTCGGGCTGACGGCGATAGGCTGACCAGGGTCGGATGGCGTGGAACGGGAGGGCTGCGGTGGGACTCGCGACGGTGGGACGGGGATGGCGGCTGGTGCCTGTGGTGGCATTGGGGGTGTTGGTGGTCGCCGGGTGTTCGGGCGGGTCCAGCACGACCGGCGGCACCACCACGCAGGCGGGCGGGACGAGTACGGTGCCGGTGACGGTGGCGCCGGGTCCGACCGGGACACAGCCGAATTCGAGTTCGGCGGCTCCTAGCGTGACCACTACCGCGCCCGCCGGGGTGGCGGGGTGCAAGACGGCGGAGTTGACCGTTGAGATCGGGCGGGGAGACGGGGCGGCGGGGAGTACGTATGTGCCGATCATCTTCACCAACAACGGTTCCCGGACGTGCTCGCTGACCGGATATCCGGGGGTGTCGTACACCGAGGGGGCCGACGGGCAGCCGGTAGGGCCCGCGGCGGCGCGGGAGGCATTCAACGGGAACGACGGGTCTCAGGCGGTCGTGCTCGCGCCCGGTGGGCGGGCAGCGGCCACCCTGCGGACCGTCAATGACGTGGGGGTGTATCCCGCCGACAAGTGTGTTCCCGCGACGGTCGCGGGGTTGCGGATCTATCCGCCGGACAACACCGAGTCGGCGTTCATCCCGATGGCGCGCCAAACCTGCACCAAGATAGGGATTTTGACGATTCGGGCGGTGGCGGCCTACAACGGCTGAGCACCACGGCGGCCGGCCGGGAGCATCTGGATGGGCGCTTCGAACCACAGTCCGGTCTCGAATTCCAGAGCGGCGGTAGGCAATACGCGGCAGTCATACCATCTCAACCTCGACCGCACGCCCGAAATGGCGAACTTCCTGGTAAAGACCGCGGCCGGGGCTCCGCCCGCGAACCAACCTGGCCACCCTCGCCGCTCCCGCATGGGTAGTGCTGCGTGGCCGCCTC
>NZ_JBSGBY010000729.1:0-3769 GCF_053601505.1 Nocardia sp. NPDC004722 | reverse complement strand
GAGCCGGAGTCGGCGGAGCCGGTGGTGGCTACGGGGGCGGCGGGGGTGGGGGCGGCCGGTGCGGCGGAGGCGGTGGCGGGGGCGGTGAGCAGGGCGGCGCCGACGGCGAGGGTGCCGACGGCGGTGCGAATCGGGTTGCTAATCACCCCGGGGACTTTAGGGACGCGCGATGCTCGCCACTATCAGGCGAATGCCCTAATTCGGGGTGGGGCAATCGATTCCGGCCGCTCAGGAGGGTGGCAGGCCCAGGAGGCCCGCGGCGGCGGTCTCGATGGCCTTGCGCAACTCCGGCTCCGGGATGTCCCGTAAGCCCGTGGCGACGCGCAGGAAAGGTTCGAAGAGCTGCCAGCCCAGCACCAAGGCCAGGGCGTTCGCGGCGGCCAGGTCGGCGGTGCGCTCGTCGGGGTGGTGGCGGCGTGCCTGTTCGACGACGCGGTCGACGGTCGGAAAGTGTTGCTGCAGTTCGCCGACCGGGTAGCCGTCGAGGATGGCGCGAGCCAGGACGGTCCAGTGTCGGCGCATGGCCGGGTCGCCCGGGGACACCGGTCCGTGGGCGACCCGCCGCGCGGTCTGGTCGGCGAGGTGGTTGAGGACCGCGGCCACCAGCTGTTCCTTCGCGCCCAGGTGACGGAAGACCAGGCCGTGGTTGACGCCCGCGCGCTTGGCGATGTCGCGGATCGAGGTCGCGGCGGGGCCGCGCTCGGCGAAGAGGTCGGCGGCGTGTTCGAGCACCGCCGCGACGACCGCGTCGCGGCCGACCGGACCCTCGTTCGGATCCGGCGACGTATCCGTTGCCGAGTCTGTAGTCACGCGACTACACTAGCCCATCACCAGCTGTAGTCAGATGACTACACTACGTTTCCACCTCACCAAGGAGCACGCGAATGACCGTGACCACTCCCCCGGAAGCCCCCGCCGCCACTCGGCCGCGGTCCATGCGGCTGCCCGGATACGCCGTGCGAACCGGACCTTTCACCCATCTCCTCGACGAGCACACCCGGCTGGCCGGACTGACCTGGCAGCACTTCGAGGCCCGGCGGGTCGGGGCGACCCTCGGCGCCGAGATCTCCGGGATCGACCTGACCGCCGAGCTCCCCGACGCGGCGATCGACGAGATCCGGCGCGCGCTGCACGCCTACAAGGTGCTGTTCTTCCGCGATCAGCCGCTGACCTCCGCGGCGCACGTGGCCTTCGCCCGGCGCTTCGGCGAGCTCGAGGTGCATCCGTTCCTGCCGGGCAACACCGAGCTGCCGGAGTTGGTGCGCTTCGAGAAGAGCGCGCAGGTCGCGGGATTCGAGAACTCGTGGCATCACGATGTGACCTGGCGGGAGACGCCCTCGATGGGTGCCATCCTGCATGCCATCGCCGTCCCCGAACTCGGCGGCGACACCCTGTTCTCGGACATGTACGCCGCCTACGACTTCCTCGACGAGGAGACCAAGGCGCGGATCGAAAACCTCGACGCCGTCCACGATTACACGCGCGCGTTCGGCTTCGCGCTCGACGCGGAACGGCAGGCGCAGATGCGCGCGCAGTTCCCCTCGGTCCGGCACCCGGTGGTCTGCACCCACCCGGCCACCGGCCGCAAGCACCTCTACGTCAATCGCGTCTTCACCGAACGGATCGAAGGTCTCGAACCCGAGGAGAGCCGGGCCTTGATCGACGAATTGTGCCGCGCCGCCGACGCTCCCGAACACCAGGTCCGCCTGCACTGGCAGCCCGACACCGTCGCGTTCTGGGACAACGCCGCCGTGCAGCACTACGCCACCAGCGACTACTGGCCGCAGGTCCGCATCATGGAACGCGCCTCCATCATCGGTCCGCGCCCGACTCGCTGAACAGCACCGACGAAAACGCCCGGACGACGGTGGAATCCGTCACCCGGGCGTTTTCGTCGCACCGGTTACTTCTTCTTTTCCCGCTTCTCGCGGACGCGCACGTTCACGCGCACCGGGGAGCCGTCGAAGTTGAACTCCTCGCGCAGCTTCCGCTCGATGAAGCGGCGGTAGCCCGCCTCGAGGAAGCCGGTGGTGAACAGCACGAACGTCGGCGGGCGGGTGGACGCCTGGGTGGCGAACAGGACGCGGGGCAGGCGGCCGCCGCGCATCGGGGGCGGAGTCGCGGCGATCACCTCCTTGAGCCAGTTGTTCAGGCGGCCGGTGGAGATGCGCTTGTCCCAGGATTCCAGGGCGGTTTCCATGGCGGGCACGAGCTTCTGCACGGCGCGGCCGGTGTGCGCGGAGATATTGACCCGCTGCGCCCAGCGGACCTGGACCATCTCGCGGTCGATCTCGCGTTCCAGCATCTCGCGCCGGTCCTCGTCGACCAGATCCCACTTGTTGTAGGCGATGACGAGGGCGCGCCCGGCCTCGGAGACCATGGAGATGACGCGGATGTCCTGCTCGGTGAGCGGCTCGGAGGCGTCGATCAGCATGACCGCGACCTCGGCGGCCTCGATGGCCCCCTTGGTGCGCAGCGAGGCGTAGAACTCGTGACCCGAGGCGGTGCTCACCTTGCGGCGCAGGCCCGCGGTGTCCACGAAACGCCAAGGCTTGCCGCCCAACTCGACCAGGGAGTCGACCGGGTCGACGGTGGTGCCCGCGACATTGTGGACCACCGAGCGCTCCTCGCCCGCCAGGCGGTTGAGCAACGACGACTTGCCGACGTTCGGCTTGCCGACCAGCGCCACACGACGCGGACCACCGGTGAGACCCGTTCCCTCGCGCGGAGTTTCGGGCATCACCTCGAGGATGCGGTCCAGCAGGTCACCGGTGCCGCGGCCGTGCGCGGCCGAAACCAGCTGCGGCTCACCCAGACCCATCGACCACAGCTCGGCGGCGTCGGCCTCGAGCTTCTGGTTGTCGACCTTGTTGGCGACCAGGATGACCGGGGTCTTGCTGCGGCGCAGCGTCTTCGCGACCGCCTCGTCCGCCGACGTCGCGCCGACGGTGACGTCGACCACGACCACGACCGCGTCGGCGGTCTGCATGGCGACCTCGGCCTGCCGGGCCACCGACTGCTGCAGGCCCTTGGCGTCGGGCTCCCAACCGCCGGTGTCCTGCACCAGGAATCGGCGACCGGCCCAGGTGGCCTCATACGAGATGCGGTCGCGGGTGACGCCGGGGATGTCCTCGACGACGGCCTCGCGGCGACCCAGAATGCGGTTCACCAGCGTGGATTTGCCGACATTCGGGCGACCCACGATGGCGACCGTGGGCAGCGGAATGTGTTCGGCGTCCTGCTCGCCCTCGAATTCGGCGATGTCCCAGTCGGATTCGTCCGACCAGATGCCGTCACCGGCGAAGGTGTCCTGGGTCACTGCGCGCCTCCAGCCGAAATCCGTTCGGCCACCACGCGATAGAGCTCGTCGATGACCTCGTCCTTGTTCAGATCACTGGTGTCGACCAGCACGGCGTCGGTGGCCGGACGCAGCGGCGACACCTTGCGCGTCGAATCCAGGGTGTCGCGGCGCTGCACATCGGCCAGCACGGCCTCGAAGTCGTCGCCGCGACCCTCGGAGATGTTCTGGGCGTTGCGGCGGAACGCGCGCGCCTCCGCCGACGCGGTGAGGTAGATCTTCACATCCGCCTCGGGCAGCACGACGGTGCCGATATCGCGGCCCTCCACCACGATTCGACCGGCCGCGCCGGTGATATCGCGCTGCAGGGCGACCACATCGCCGCGGCGTGCTGCACCGGGATGTGAAGCCCGCCAACATCCTGCTGGAGTACGCGGACGGCGAGGAGCGGGTCTTCCTGGCGGACTTCGG
>NZ_JBSGBY010000728.1:0-3772 GCF_053601505.1 Nocardia sp. NPDC004722 | reverse complement strand
CGGTGCAGTTCACCGGGGACGGAAATGTCTTGTCGGTGACGCAGTCCGGGCAGATATGCCAGGGCAAGGCGGAGAACGCCCCGCAGGATCAGATCGTCACCTACGTGACCGCCATCGCCGGTTCCGATCCGTCCTTCGACCAGTCCAAGATGTCGGTCGAGCAGGCGGGCAAGATCTACTACGACGTCGCCTCGAAGAGCTACTGCAACAAGTGACGACGCGACGCCGAATCGGACGAGGCCGGCCGCGCCCGGCGGGTTGCCTGCTGCTCGTCATCGCCGCGATCGTGATCGTGGTCGTGGTGGCGCTGCTGCTGTGGTACCTGCTGGCGGGCCGGTTGCGGCTGCCCGGCCCCAAACCGCCGGGGCCGCAACGTCCGACCTCGCAGCCGGCCGACTGCCCGGACGTGCTGCTGCTGTCCGTGCCGGGCACCTGGGAGTCGAACAGCAACGACGACCCCTACAACCCGACCGCGAACCCGGCGTCGCTGATGTTGAACGTCTCCAACCCGATTCGGGCCAAGTTCCCCAACGAGCGGCTCGAGGTCTACACCGTCCCGTACGTGGCGCAGTTCTCCAATCCCATCGCGATCCCGCCGGACGGCCAATCCTCGTACAACAACAGCCGTTCCGAGGGCGCCAAGCGGGCCACCGATCACCTGGCGGCGACCTACGCCAAATGTCCGCTCACCACCTATGTCCTGGCGGGCTTCTCGCAGGGCGGGGTGATCGTCGGTGATCTCGCCGCGCAGATCGGCGCGGGCAAGGGCCCGATACCGGAGGATCTGGTGCTCGGCGTGACCACCATCGCCGACGGCCGCCGCGATGTCGGCGATCCGGGCGAGGCCACCGAGATCGGCCCGACCCCGCCGGGCGTGGGCGCGGAGGTGGCGCTCAAGGGCCTCAATGTCCCCGGCATCACCATGACCGGGCCGCGCGGCGGCTACGGCAAACTCGCCGGGCGCACCTTCACCATCTGTGCCGCAGGCGATTTGATCTGCGACGCCCCCCGCCAGGCGCTCAACCCGGGCAATATCCTCGGCAGCCTCAACATCCTGGTGCGGGCCGCGGGCAACCCGGTGCACAGCCTCTACAACGGCTACCAGGTCGACGACAACGGCACCACCGCCACCCAGTGGACCGTGAACTGGGCCTCGGGCTTGATCGAAAACGCCCCGCACCCTGCGCATTCGTAAGCTTTTGCGCAGCGATTCTTATGCCGATCGGCGCACCATGGATGATGGGTGCTTCGCCGGGGGTGTGCCCCCACCCGACCGACCCCCCAGTTTCGGGGTCACCCGGTAAAGTGCTCCGGGTTGCGACACTGCCGAGACCCGGCGAGTGCGGCAACTCACATCCATATCCTTGTTGTGTCCTACGTGGGGCGCTCCCCACCCATTTGGAGGCATTCGCACCGGTGAAGCACTAGCCCAGAGGTGTGAGCTGGGAGATGTTCGGCCGCTCCGAAGCATGGCCGGGCAGCCCCTCTGTAACATGTCCCTGGTTTGAGAACATCTAGCCAATAGACGGTCACCGCGCAGACCGCAACACAATTCTGCAGGTTGGCTCTCCCATGGAGCTCCCGCGGGCGAAGAGAGTCGGGGCCTCACAGGTAACAGCGGCAATGCATGCCGTTCCATGCCGCGTGTGCCTCGGAGGAGAAGAAGGAATGGACGAGACTTTCGACGATTACCTCGACGAAACGGGGAACATCACGATTCCCGAGGGACGCACCCTCGTCGACTACGTCGAGAAGCACACCCACGGTAATGACGCCAATGACTTGGCCTACCGCTACATCGATTACTCACGCGAGCGCGACGGTGAGTACCAGGACCTCACTTGGAGTCAGTTCGGCACGCGGCTGCGCGCGGTGGCCGCCCGACTGCAGCAGGTGACCAAGCGGGGCGATCGGGTCGCGATCCTGGCTCCGCAGGGGCTGGATTACGTCATCTCCTTCTTCGCCGCCATCTACGCGGGCACCATCTCCGTGCCGCTGTTCGATCCGGACGAGCCGGGCCACACCGACCGCCTGCACGCCGTCCTCGGCGACTGCACGCCGTCGGCGATTCTGACGGCGAGCTCCTCCGCCGCCGGTGTCCGCCAGTTCTTCCGGGCCCTGCCCGCGGCCCAGCGCCCGCGCATCATCGCCGTGGACGCGATTCCCGACAGCGTCGGCGAGTCCTGGATCCGTCCGGACATCGCGGTCGACGACATCGCGTATCTGCAGTACACCTCCGGCTCCACCCGCGTGCCGGCCGGTGTCGAGATCACCCACCGCGGTGTCGGCACCAACGTGCTGCAGATGGTGAACGCGCTTGATCTGAACGAGAATTCGCGCGGCGTCACCTGGCTGCCGCTCTATCACGACATGGGTCTGCTGACGGTGATCCTGCCCGCCGTGGGCGGCAAGTACATCACCATCATGTCCCCGGCCTCGTTCGTGCGCCGTCCCGCGCGCTGGATCAACGAGCTGGCCGCGGTCTCCGACGGCGCCGGAACCTTCGCCGCCGCACCGAACTTCGCCTTCGAGCACGCCGCCGTGCGCGGCCTGCCCAAGGCGGGCGAGTCGCTGGACCTGTCGAACGTCCTCGGCCTGATCAACGGCTCCGAGCCGGTGACCACCAAGTCGATGAAGAAGTTCAACGAGGCGTTCGCCCCGTACGGCCTGCCCAAGACCGCCATCAAGCCGTGCTACGGCATGGCAGAGGCCACCCTGTTCGTGTCGGCGACCCGGCACGAGGACGAGGCCAAGGTCATCTACGTCGACCGCGACGAGCTCAATGCCGGTCGCGTGGTGAAGGTCGAGCAGGGCACCGAGAACGCCATCGCGCAGGTCTCCTGTGGTTATGTATCGCTGTCGCAGTGGGCCACCATCGTCGACGGCGAGTCCATCGACTCCCCCGAGGGCGCCCGCGAGGTGGCCGACGGTGAGGTCGGCGAGATCTGGCTGCACGGCAACAACATCGGCATCGGCTACTGGGGTCGCGCCGAGGAAACGCAGAAGACCTTCCGCAACCAGCTCGTTCGCCGCCAGCCCGAGGGCAGCCACGCCGAAGGCGTTCCGGCCGACGGCATCTGGCTGCGCACCGGCGACTACGGCGTGTACGTGGACGGCGAGCTCTACATCACCGGACGCGTCAAGGACCTGGTGATCGTGGACGGCCGCAACCACTACCCGCAGGATCTCGAGCACTCCGCCGAGGAATCCTCGACCATGCTGCGCGCCGGTTACGTCGCCGCCTTCTCGGTCCCGGCCAACCAGCTGCCCGCCGAAGTCTTTGCCCAGGACAGCCATTCGGGTCTGAGCTTCGACGCCGACGATGCCAGCGAACAGCTGGTTATCGTTGCCGAGCGTGGTCCGGGCGCGGGCAAGGCCGATCCGGGTCCCATCGCGGACGCGGTCCGCGCAGCCATCTCCTCCCGGCACGGGGTCACCGCGCGTGACATCCTGCTCGTTCCGGCCGGGTCGATTCCGCGCACCTCGAGCGGCAAGATCGCGCGTCGTGCCTGCAAGGCTGAATACATCGGAGGCACACTGCGTGGTGGTTACACGCAGCAGGCTTTCCCCGATGCACCAGACGAGGAGTGAGACGACCGTCTCACGATGGATGGCGCGAGCCGGGTTCGGCTCGCGCCATTCATGCATGGATCACCAACCCGGATTCACGCCGCGCACCGTACGCAGACAGGTAGCTTGAGGAACTGATGGCTGAGAACGAGGGCACCGACCCCACCCAGACGACCGACAATGCTCCGGCGGACGACGCGCC
>NZ_JBSGBY010000727.1:0-3797 GCF_053601505.1 Nocardia sp. NPDC004722 | reverse complement strand
CCCGCGGGCACCGGCCGCAGCGCCGTATCCAGCACCACCGCACCGGTTCCCGGCAACACCGCGCCGATCTCGACGGGCCGCCCGGGCAGCAGTTCCGCGCCGGTGGTCCAGATGGTCGCCTCGGCCGGGCCGTAGAGGTTGTACACCCGCCGCAGGCCGCCGGTATCGGTGCCGGACCATTGCGCCGCCAGCCGTGGCGGGCACCGGTCACCGCCGACCAGCAGCACCCGCAGCTCGTCGAGCCCAGCCGCGTCCACGGTCAACGCCACCGCCGGGGTGAGGAAGGCGTGCGTGATGCGTTCGCGGGCAAGCAGTTCGGTGAGCGGTTGCCCGCCGTACACGTCGGCGGGTGCGATCACCAGTGCCGCGCTGCCGGTCACGGCCAGCAGCAGTTCGAACAGGGCCGCGTCGAAGGTGCGCGCGGCCACGGCCAGCACCCGGGATTCGGGATCGGGTGCGCAGCGGCGGCGGTGATCGGCGACGAGGGCGGCCAGTCCGGCGTGGGTGACCTCGACGCCCTTGGGCAGGCCGGTCGAGCCGGAGGTGTGGATCACGTAGGCCACGGCGTCCAACGGCGGCAACGTGTTCGGGCCACGAAGGGCCGTCGCGGCGTCCCCGCGCGGTGCGATGGCCGCAGCCGTATCAGGGTGGTCCAGGACGATCCAGGGCACATCGCCGGGCAGCGCCTTTCGGTGCCGGGCAGTCGTAATGCCCACGCGTGCACCCGAATCGGTGCACACGAAGCGGGTGCGTTCGGCCGGATGCGCCGGGTCCACCGACACCGGCGCGGCACCGGTCCGCGCGACCGCCCACACCGCCAGCACCCACTCCAGCGACCTCGGCACACCGATCGCGACCACGGTCTCCGGCCCGGCCCCCTGCGCGATCAGGTGCTGCGCCAGCCGGTTCGACCACTCGTCGAGTTCCCGGTAGGTGACCCGGCGGCCCCCGTCGACCACGGCATCGCCGTCGGGATTGGCGGCCACCGCGGCGGCCAGCAACTCGGGCAGCGTGACGGCATCGGTGCGGGCGAGGCCGGGATCGACGCGCCCCCAGTCACGAATCACCCGCGTGCGCTCGGACTCCGACAGCATGTCGATCTCCCGCACCGCCGTCCCGGGGTCGGCGGCGACGGCTGCCAGCACCCGACGCAGGCGTTGTCCCAGTGCGCGAATGGTGCTGTCGTCGAACAGGTCCGCCGCGTAGCTGATCCCGACCGGGATCGCCCCGGTGTCGTCGGGCGCCTCGGTGAGGGTGAGGCTGAGATCGAACCGCTCGATCCCGGTGTCCGCGCCCGAGCCCGTCACGGCGACGCCGGGCAGCTCGAATCGCACCTCGTCGAGATTGTGGAAGCCGAGCATGACCTGGAACAGCGGATGGCGCGCCCGGCCGCGCGGCGGATCCAGCACCTCCACGACCTGCTCGAACGGAATCTCGGCGTGCGCGAACGCGTCCAGGTCGGTACCGCGCACGCGATCGAGCAGTTCGGCGAAGGACCCCGCTTCGTCGATCCGGGTGCGCAGCACGACCGTATTGACGAACATGCCGACCAGATCGTCGAGTGCGGCCGACCCGCGCCCGGCCACCGGCGTGCCGATGGCGATATCCGCGCTGCCCGACAGCCGCGACAGCACCAGGGCCAGCGCGGCATGGAACAGCATGAACATCGTCACGCCGCGCTCGCGCGCCGCCCGTCGCAGCCCGGACACCACGGCGGGTTCGACGGTGAAGGCGTGGGTCGCGCCCCGATGCGAGGCCACCGCCGGGCGGGGCCGATCGGTCGGCAATGCCAGCAGGTCCGGCAGCTCCCGCAACTGCTGCTGCCAGTAGCGGGTCTGCGCCGACAGCACCGAGTCCGGGTCTTGCGCCGACCCGAGCAGCTCGCGCTGCCACAGCGCGTAATCCGCGTACTGCACCGGCAGCGGCGACCATTCCGGTTGCCGCCCACCGCACCTGGCCGTGTACGCCACCGCCAGGTCGCGGGCCAGCGGGGTCATGGAGAATCCGTCGGCGTTGATGTGGTGCACGACCAGCACCAGCACGAACTCCTGCGGCGCGACCGCGAGCAGTCGGATCCGCAGCGGAATCCGTTCGGCGACATCGAATCCCTGGGAGACCACGGCCGCGACGACCGAGTCCAGCTCGGCCTCGGCGATGACGGCCGGGGCCGGGTCGAAGTCCACCGCGCCCGGCAGCTCGGCGACCGGTACCACCACCTGGTGCGGCACGCCGTCCGTCTCCGGGTAGTGCGTCCGCAGCACCTCGTGGCGGGCCAGCACGTCCATGATCGCCGCCGACAGTGCGGCGGTGTCCACGATGCCCGACAGCCGCAATACCAGGGGAATGCTGTAGGACACCGATTCCGGGGCGAAGCGGTTCACGAACCACATCCGCTGCTGCGCGAACGACAGCGGCACTCGCTCCGGCCGCGCCCGGGCGGTCAGGCGTGGTCCGCTCTCGATCGCCGCGCCTGCCTTTCCCGCGACCGCGCCACGTGCGGTGAGCGCGCCCGCGAGGTCTCCGACCACGGATGTCTCGAATACGTCCCGTACCGTCACCGGCACGCCGACCGCGTCGGTGAGTCGCGCCGACAATCGCGTGGCCGACAACGAGTTTCCGCCCAGCGCGAAGAAGTCGTCGTCGACTGCGACCCGCTCGCACCCCAGCACGTCGGCGTACACCGTCGCCACGGCTTGTTCGAGCGGTGTCGCGGGCGCCCGGTATTCCCGGGCGGTGAAGACCGGTTCCGGCAGGGCGTCGCGGTCCACCTTGCCGCTGCTGTTGAGCGGCAGCGCGTCGAGCACCAGGACGGTGTCGGGCACCATGTACCGGGGCAGCCGCTGCCGCAGCGCCCGCTCGACCGCACCGGTTTCCAGCGCCCGGCCCGCCGCGTACGCCACCAATCGTCCACCGGCGGGCGCGCTTTCGCCCGCGAGGTAGACGACGGCGGCCTGATCGACGCCGTCGATTTCGCACAGCGCGGCCTCGACCTCGCCGAGTTCGAGCCGCTGCCCGCGCACCTTCACCTGGAAGTCGGAGCGGCCCATGTACATCAGCTGCGCTGTGGGCGAACCGGATTCGGTCTGCTCGTCGATGGTCCAGCGCACCAGGTCGCCGGTGCGGTAGAGCCGACTGCCGGGCGCGCCATAGGGATTGGCGATGAACCGGGCGGCGGTGAGTCCCGTCCGGCCCCGATATCCGCGTGCCACAGCGGGGCCCGCCACGTACAGCTCGCCGACCACGCCGGCGGGCACGGGCCGCAACCAGGCATCCAGCACCAGGACCGACAGGCCGCCGATCACCGTGCCGAGGGTGACCGGTTCGCCCGCGCGCAGGGCGGCGGTGCCGGTCACCCAGATGGTCGCCTCGGCGGGGCCGTACAGGTTGTGTACCCGGCGGCGGGCGCCGAGATCGGTTCCCGCCCAACGGGAGATGAGCGCGGGCGGGCACGCCTCGCCCGCCACCGTCAGCACCTCGAGATCGTCCAGCCCTGCAGCCTCGGTCGCGGCGGCGACGGCCGGGGTGAGGACGGCGTGGGTGACCCGCTGCGTGCGCAGGAGGTCCGCGAGTTGCGGCCCGCCGTACACGTCCGGCGGCGACATCACCAGGGTCGCGGCGCCGGACACCGCCAGCAGCAGTTCGAAGATCGCGGCGTCGAAGGTGCGGGCCGCGACGCTGAGCACGCGGGAGTCCGGTCCGACCCGGAATCGGCGACTTTGCGCCGCGCACAGTCCCGCCAGTCCGGCGTGGGTGACCTCGACGCCCTTCGGTCGTCCGGTCGAGCCGGAGGTGTAGAC
>NZ_JBSGBY010000726.1:0-3808 GCF_053601505.1 Nocardia sp. NPDC004722 | reverse complement strand
AACCGTCACAGACCCCACCACGCCCAGCATAGGCAGCGCCGAGTGGAAAACCCTGGAGGCCGATTCGGACAAATCTCCTCCAGGGTGTGCCACTCGACGAGAAGGCGGGTTAGGGGGAGGAGGTGTAAGTGGCTGCGTCGGTGGTGTATTCGGGGTTGCCGTAGGTGGCCAGGCGACTTCTGATGACGCGGAGGGTGTGGTTGTCGGCGGCTGCTCGCAGTGCGGGGTGTTCTCCGGCGATGGTCATCAGCAGGAAGCGGATGATGATGAACGGGGCTGTCGCAGCCACGCGGGTGAAGTCGCTCGGGCGGAGGTGGACGCTCATGGCGGCTGCGGCTTTTCGGTTGCCGCCCGCGAATCCGAGGAAGAAGGCTCGGCTCCAGCTGTTTTCGACGGCTTCGGCGGCGCGGTCGAAAGGTGTGCGGGTGGGGCGCAGGTAGGCGTCCATGGTGGAGCGGACGAGTTCGCCGCAGGTGGCGTCGTCGAAGCCGTCGCGCAGGAGGGCGGCGCGGGCGTGGAAGACGTCGATGATGCCCTCGGCGGTGGTGGGGAGGAGTTCCTCGGGGAGGCCCAAGAGAAAGCAGCGGTAGCGGCTGAATTCGAGCATGGCGCGTTCGCGCGGGGTGAATTCGGTGCGGCCGCGCCACCGGGCGAGGACGGCCAGCAGGTACATGTTGATGAGTCCGGCGGGCATCTGGTCGACCTGGGGGACGGGGATGCCGTAGACGTCGGCGTCCCAGCGCGTGGAGCGTTCGAGGGCGTTGTAGCGCACCATCGAATGCATGAGCCGCACCATGGCGGCGGCTTCGAAGCCCTCGCCGTGGCGGGCGAGCGCGCCGGGCAGGGTGGTCACGGTGAAGAAGGTCGCGGTCTCGTTGACCCGGTGCGCGGCCCGGCGTCCCGACAGCGCACCCGTGATGGCCATCGGCAGGGCGGCGTACGTATTGAGGAAGGTGGCGAGGAACGCGCCGCGAATCAGGAAGGGCGACAGGTAGGCCGCGCCGATGCGCATGTGCCGCGCGCCCTGCTCGACGAGGTCCATATCCACCCAGGCGGGGGTGGCCTCCATGGCCGCGAGAAATGCGCGCAGCTCGGCGGGCGCGTCGGGGACCGAGTCGATGCCGTCGCGGCACGCCCGCCGCAGCATCCCGATCAGACCCGGGACGCCGTAGCGCGCGACCAGCGCGGCGTAGGGGTCGGCGACCACATCGCCGAGCATGGTCGCCGTCCGCATCAATTCGACCATGCGGTCATCGGCGAGCAGCGGCTCGCGCGCGGCCACCCACTTCGGCAGTGAGGACTTGTCGCCGGGATCGGTGGTGAATCGGTAAGGGGAGGTGTGGAAGTCGATGCCGCCGTAGAGGCCGGGCTGTGAATCTCGTTGACCGCGTACTCGTTCAGCGAGTTCGGGGTAGTGGAGCGTCATCGGCACACCTCAACTTTCAACCTGTTAGTTAGAGACTGACAGGTTGTAAGTTAAGCTGTCAAGGGTGACGAGCGCCCCCGGTGTACGCAGGCGGATGACCGCGGAGAACCGCCGCGAGCAGATCCTCGACATCACCCACGCCATCGTCGACGCCGAAGGCTTCCACGCCGCCACTCCGAATCGCATCGCCGAGGCCGCGGGCATCACCCGCCCGGTCCTCTACCAGCAGTTCGGCGACCTGGCCGGTGTCTTCATCGCCCTCATCGACCGCGAATCCGCGCGTGCCGCAACCCAATTCGCCGAAGCGATCACCCAGGTACGCGACTCCGACCCGTTCATCAACGCCTTCGCCGGGTCCATCCACGCCATCGACGAGCACCCGGCGACCTGGCGCTTGTTCCTCTTCCCGCCCGAGGGCGCGCCGCCCGAACTGCATCAGCGCCTCGCCGAATCCCAGAAGGTCGTTCAGGCCTTCTTGGAACAGGAACTGCTGCAAGCCTTCCCGAAGCTTCCCGACCCCGACTACACCGCCCGAATCCTGCACGCCTCCGGCCGCGAACTCCTCCGCCTCCGGCTCACCGACCCCGCCGACGCCACCACCGACCGGCTGATCGCCCTCGTCCGCCACCTCCGCACCAATGTCCTTCCACCACAGGACAAAAGAACCGGTCCGCTCACCTGACCGCCTTCCGAGACATTTCCGCAGCCACCCCGTACGGACAGCGCGCAGCGTGGCTCGGCCCGACCGGGCGATCGCCTGACCCTGCCTGCCATGGACGCGGAGTCCGAGACCGCATCGCGCGACGGCCGTGTCGACCTCCATCGTCGCCCGTATCCGGCCGCGGCTTGTAGTAGACAAGGGGCATGGCGAGACAGACGGTCGTGGTGCTCCTCATCGTCGTGATGGTCGCCCTCATCATCGGCGTGGACATTCTGGTGTTCCGGCACCATTTCTGGGCGCGGCTGCTGGCCAATGCCGGGATCGTGCTGATCTTCGCGGCCTGCTATCTGCGCTTCGTGAAGGGGACCTGAGGCGCGGCGGAGTCCAGGGCGAGTCCCACCCAGCCGGACCGATCGCTCAAAGTCGCGGCGCGTGGGCGGCTCGCTTGCCACGCTCGGGGGACATCCCATCAGCGTGGAGGGAGTGAGCCCGTGCCGGATTCGCTGCGACTGTCGGCGCTGGGCGGTGACTCGGCCGCGGTGCTGCGCGTCATCGCCCACTTCGACGCGTTCGACGAGTCCGCCGCCAATGCCGACACCGTGATTCGCGCCGCCGCCCTGCTGGCCGAATGCCCGGTCGGCGCGATTTGGTCCTCCGGCACTGTGATTCGCTACGACGCCGCCGGTCGGCTGCTGCCCGCGATCTCCACCGCTGTGCACGATTCGGCCGGGGCTGATCCCGCGGTGTGGCTGGAGCGGCGGGCGTCCTGCACAGCGCGGGGCGCGTGCCTGTCCGCATCGGAAACCGCCGGTATCTCGCGTCCGGGGCGACTACGAGACCGGGGCGAGGGCGCTGATCGGGGGTGCGGCGTGGATCCCGGCCACGCAACGCATCCCGACTGTGCGCCGCATCCCGACTGCGCCGCGCATCCGCTGGATCCGGTGGTGGTGGATCGGGTCAGGCATTGCCTGCGGGTGGTTTCGGCGCGACGGGCGGCGAATCCGTTGCGGATGGATGATCCGGCGCTGCTGGAAGTGGTGCTGTCGGGGAAGGAACGGCGCGAGGATCGGGTACGGGCGATGCGCCTACTCGGGTTGGATCCGGCGCGCGCCACCCGCGTGCTCGCGGTGGCGGGGCCGGGTGCGGCCGAGGCGGTCCGGATCATCGGCGAGCACGTCCCGATGCTGCGGCACGCAGTCATCGGGGCGACGGTCGCTGTGCTGGTTCAAGATCCGGCGCTGTCGAGCCGGGCAGCAGATCACGGCCGCGGTGGTGCGGACTCGCCCGCCGCGGGCGAGGATTCCCAGCGCCTGCGCGGCATTCCGGCTGGAGCCTCGTGGCGGCCCGAGCTGTCACCAACTCCGGTGCTTCGCGGCGGGATCGCTCAGGGGCAGGGCCAGGGGCGGCACGATCACGGAAATGGGCCAGGGTTCGAGCGGCAGCACGCGTCGGACTCGGCTGGTGGCCTGGGTGTCACGATGCGTCGCGCGGGGCAGGTGGCAATGGCCGATCATGCCTTCTCGGATGCGTTGAATTTTGCTGTGGTGCACGCATTTCCAGCGTCACGAACCGGGGCGGGCGGGCCGTGGATCGGGATGGGGGAGCGGGTGGCGGCGGTGGCGGCGGCGACCTCGTGGGAGCAGGCGCGGCGGGCGTTGCGGTTCGCGTCGTCGACGTGGCATGGGCGGCGGGTGGTGGCGTTCGAGCGGTTGGGGTCGCTG
>NZ_JBSGBY010000725.1:0-3812 GCF_053601505.1 Nocardia sp. NPDC004722 | reverse complement strand
CTCGGCACGCGCCAGATCAGCCTGCGCGGAAGCCAATTCGCGTTCGGCCCGCTGCCGCGGCGTCTCGGCCGCCCGATCCTCTTCGGCCGCGTGCAATTCCGCGTCGACGAGATGCTCGCGGGCCTCCTGGTAGCGGTGCACGGCATCGCGCACCGGCTCGAGTTCCGCGGGCCACGGCGCACCCGACTCGCGCGCCGCCTTGGTCATCCATTCGACCTGGCGGACCACCTGGTCCAGATCCCCGGAATGCCACGGGCCGGGCGTGGTGTCGACGCTGGTCGCGAGATCGGTGCGGGCACTCTCGACTTCCCGCTGCCACGCCTCGACCGGCCCCTCCCCCACGCCGGTGGTGTGCTCGACCGCCGCGTGCAACGCCGACTCCAGGTCGGTCACCCGCTGCTGAGCCTGGTTGAATTCGTGGGCGGTGCGCCGCAGATCCTCGATCCGGGTCTCGTAGTCGGCGAGGTGGCCGCCCTCCGCGGCCGTGCGCGTTTGCAGGTACTCGACGGTTCCACGCAGATTGCCCGGCGTCAGGTCGCCGTCGGCCAAGGGGCGGTTGTCCTGCAACCACATTCGGCCCTTGGCATGCTCGCGCGCATCGGCGGCCGACAGCAGGCGCTGCCTGGCCTCGGCCAGTTCCGCGGCGACGTCCCGTGGCGTGCGCGGGGTTTCGGGCTGGGCGTTGCGGGTGAGGTCGTCGTGTTCCTTGGCCAGCCGGTGCAGCGCCTTGATATCCGCGTCGCGGGCCGCGATTTCCGCACGCATGTCCTGGATGTGCTGCTCGAGCACCTGCGGCTTGGGCCGTTCGTGCTTGTCGATCTTGCCGTCGCGGTACACCTCGAACACTTCGGCGTAGCGGGCGTGCCGAACGTAGTCGATCACCTGGCCCAGTTCGTGCGCCGAGAGCGGCTCGTGCTCGTGCGGCACGCTCATCGCGTACTCGCCGTACAGCCGGCGCGGGTCGCCGGGACCTTCCAGACCGTGCAGGACCCTGGCGAGTTGGTCGGCGGTCAACCGATCCCGCAGGCCCTCGACGCCCCGCACTTCATCGCGGTACAGCTTCACCTGCGCGTCGATATCGTGCACATCGACACCGAGCAGATGCGACCATGCCTCCGACGAGTGCGAAAGATCATCGGAAATCGGTGGCTCGCCGAGGGATTCGCTCAGCAGGTGTTCCAGCGCCGCGGGTGCCTTCGGGTCGTGGATCGGTAGCACACCGTCCGCGGCCCGCGGATCGGTACTCGGATCGAACCGCATGCCCGACCGATACGGGTCGAGCCCGGCGAGGGTGTTCGCGTACTCCGCGAGCGCGCCGAGCAGTTCCGGCTGCCGGCCCGACCGCTTCAGCACATCGTTGATGGCGGCCACGACCGCCTTGCTGCTGGTGCTCTTGGCATCCGGCTCGTAGCCGACGACCTCGCCCCGATCGGGGCCGTACTCGGGGATGACGTGCTTGCTGCCGTACAACTCGGCCGGATCGACGCCCAAACGACGGGCCAGCCGGTCGCGGGCGGCCAGCACCTTCTCCGCAGTGCCATTGTGTTTGCCGTTGTCGCGCAACGCCTTCGCGTAATCGAGCAGGTCCTCGATGCGCTGCGCACGGGCCGCCTTGCGGACATTCGGGTCGGTCATGGCCGCCGCCACCCGCTCCGGCGTCAGATGCTCCGGATCCACGCCGATCGAGTTCGCCAGATAGCTCAGCCGGCGGTCGAGATCGTGGAAGGTGTCGATGGCGTCGCTGCTGCGGATGAAGTCCGCCATGCCCTCGACCTGCGCGGCCCGCAGCATGTTCGCCTGATGCAGGGCCTTGATGGTCTCCTCGAGGTTCTCGCCCAGGTCCATCGTGTAGGTCGACAGCTTGCGCGCCGCCGCATTGCGTTCCTCGCGAACGACATCCGGGTCGCGCGGCGGGGTCTCCCCGGACCCGTGCTCCTCGGGCGTATGCCCGCCACCCGTCTCGTGCGGGCTCGCGGCGTCGAGGTGCACCACCCGCCACGGCTCGCCGGAGCCGCGGGCCATCAGCACCGGGGTCCGCTCGCCGTTCACCTCGACGTCCTGGAAGCGGACCTGCGGCGCCTCCGCCTCGCGGATACCGACATAGCCGTCGTCCAGGTGAACGACGCGGTACTCCAGTTGCAGCTCACCGTGATTGAGCAGCGTGGCCAGGTCGGGGTGCGCGGCCAGCGCCTCGGCGAGGCGGACGTCGTGGTCGACGTCACCGCGAATGACGACCAGCCGGTTCGGGTCCCCGGGGTGCTCACCCGGTCGGATACCGACACCGTCTTCGAGCATGGTGCCGCCGTGCGCCTCCAGCCAGGCGTGCGCGGAGCGATCGGCGAGTTCGGTGCTCAGCCTGCGGTTCTCGGCATCGACACGCTGGAAATGCTCGACCGCCGCCGCGAACTCGGTCAGGTTGGCGCGATCGTCACGGACCTGCATGCGCAGGTCGGCGATGGTGTGCCGCAGCTTGTTCGGGTTGTCGGCGGTCGGTGTCAGATCGTCCAAGCCGACGCCGAGCAACTGCGCCCAGTTGGAGCGCTCCTCACGAATCTGGTCGCGCCGCAACGCGGCCTGGAAGAACTTGTCCTGCTCGCCGACCGATACCTCGGGGTCCGGCTCGTCGTAATGACGTTGCCATTCGCCGCCGTTGCCGACGCTGTCGCGGTCCAGGGCAGTGAGCCTGGGTTTGCGGGGCTGATACGCCTTCGCGGCGATATCGTCCGGGGCACCGATCCGCTCGCGGCGGCGCGCGGCCTTCTGCTCCTGGTGCTTCTCCTCGTTGACCTGCCAGAGCTCGCGCACCAAACGGCCGAGCGGATCCTTGTCGGTGAAACTGACCGGGCGCACCGGAACCAGCTCCGCCAGCTCGTGATAGCGCTGCGACACCTCCCGCAGCGCCTCGATCGCGCCCGCGCGGCGCATGAGTTCGTAGGTCGCGTCGCTCAGCGCGGCGCGCACCGACTTCGGATCCTCCGCGATCAGGTCGATGCCGTGGCGGGCGGCCAGCCGGACCACATCCGCCAGTGCCGCGTCCCGAGCCGCCGCCGCGTCGGCGACCGGCTGCGGGACGTCACCGGCCATGCGGCGCTCCTGCGGTGGGGCCTCACCGTCCGGATCATGCGGCGGCGCCGGGGTTTCGACGGCGTGATCGGGGTGATTGAGGTGGTAGAGGTCGATGCTCTCCTGATGGCTGGCCATCTCCTCCGGGGTGAACCGGTGGTCGACCTCGGTGCGCCAGGGCTGATATTCGCCGCCGTCGCGGGTCCGCATCGGGTGGATGGCCGCGGCGAGATCTTTGACGCGACTGGTGGTGCGCTGCAGCAGCGGAATCTGCTCACGCACCTTCAGCAGCGTCGCGGACTCCTTGAGGACGCGGAAGACGCCCGCCTCTTCGATCTCGTGGTAGTCCATGTGGATCACGTCGCCGACGAAATGGATCAGCGCGGCCTGACCCTTGCCGTCGACGCCGGAGCCCGACATGTATTTCGGCGTGTGCGGCTGGAAGCCCTTCATCATGCGACGCCAGGCGCGCTTCATGAGGCCGCGCCGCTCCTCCGGAGTTGCCTCTTCCTTCGGCGCGACCGGCAGATCGGGGCGCTTGATCGGCTCGAAGCGGCGGTTGCCGTTGGCGTCCTCGGTGACCTCGACATGCACGCGGTGGCCGTCGGACTCCAGGATCAGATGGTTCGCGGCGGCCGGATCCTGGGCGTGATGGCTGGCGGCGAACAGGTCGGCGACATCGGCGGCGCGGCGCAAGGTGTCGGCGCGCAGCTCGGTCAGGGTGCGCTGCACGTGCTCGGGCGTCACCC
>NZ_JBSGBY010000724.1:0-3814 GCF_053601505.1 Nocardia sp. NPDC004722 | reverse complement strand
CGCCGACGGCGGGGCGGGCACGCGATGGGTGCCGCCCGCGCGACGCTTGCCGCCCGAACGGGACGGACGGGTCTCGTCCTCGGCGGCGGCATCGGCTTCGCGCGCAGCGCGATTCACGCGCGCGCCGTCGCCGGAGAACTGGAGCTTCTCGCCGCCCGCGGTACGGAATGTGTAGACCGGTCGGTACTCATCGGACGGGGTCGGGTCCGCACTCGGATCCCAGTTCGTCCGCGACTGCGGGGCCCAATCACTCGGATTCGGTGCGGCCCAGCCGTTCACGGTGGTCTGCGCGTTCCAGTCCGGTTCGGGCTGGTAGTCGGCCTCGCCCCACTGCTGCTGCGGCTGCTCCCACTGCTGCGCCTGGCCCCACTGCTGACCGGAATTCCAGTCGGCGTCGGAGTTCCACTGCGCCTCAGGGTTCCACTGCGTTTGGGCCTCAGGGTTCCACTGCGTGTTCGCGTCGGGATTCCACTGCGTCTCGGGAGTCCACTGGACGTCGGAGTTCCACGCCTGGGTCGCGTCCCAATCGCCGTGGGCGACCGCGCTGTTCGAGTCGAAGGGGGCGTCGAAAGTCGTGGTTCCGCTGTAGTTCTCGGCGTCCTCGCGATAGCGGTGGGCACGTCGGGGGCTGTGCTGCGTCAAGCCTGCCGTCCTCCTGTCCGTGACCGGGTTGTGACATCGACCGCAACGACGGTAACGAAACGATTGCGGCTCAGCAAGCGATGGACATGGTTCGACACGCTGCTGTGACATTCATCACTCTGAGCGCGGGAATGCGCTCACTGTGCTGCGGGTAACCAAGTGAGGTTAGTCAACGACTTCGCGTAGTAGTGACCATCACTCCGCGGTATTCGTGTGCTCCACCTGGCACCCCGTCAACAAGCTACCGATGAGTAGCATTGACGAGGGGTTTTGAGGTAGCGGAGACAGTACCGTGACCTGCGCCACTTAGGCTGTATGCGGCTGATTTCCGCTCCATGTGACTGATTAGAGTCCGATCCGACCCGCCCCCGACGACGGGCCGCCAACCAGACGTTGTCACAACAACGCAGACGAGACGGTGAGTACATGGATCTCTTCGAATATCAGGCGAAGGAACTCTTCGTGAAGCACGGAGTGCCTTCGTCGGAGGGCCGCGTGACGGACTCCGCCGAGGACGCTCGTGCGATCGCCGAAGAAATCGGCAAGCCGGTAATGATCAAGTCGCAGGTCAAAGTCGGTGGCCGCGGCAAGGCCGGTGGCGTGAAGTACGCCGCCACCCCGGACGACGCCTACACCCACGCCCAGAACATCCTGGGCCTGGACATCAAGGGCCACATCACCAAGAAGGTCCTGGTCGCGGAGGCGAAGGACATCGCCGCCGAGTACTACATCTCCTTCCTGCTGGACCGCTCCAACCGCACCTACCTGGCCATGTGCTCGGTCGAGGGCGGCATGGAGATCGAAGAGGTGGCCGCCACCAAGCCGGAGCGGCTGGCCAAGGTGCCGGTCGACGCCGTCAAGGGTGTAGACCTGGCCTTCGCCCGTTCCATCGCCGAGCAGGGCCACCTGCCCGCCGACATCCTCGACGCCGCCGCGGTGACCATCCAGAAGCTGTGGGAGGTGTTCAAGAACGAGGACGCCACCCTGGTCGAGGTCAACCCGCTGGTGCGCACCCCCGACAACGAGATCCTCGCCCTCGACGGCAAGGTGACCCTGGACGGCAACGCCGAGTTCCGTCACCCCGACCACGCCGAGTTCGCGGACATCGACGCCACCGACCCGCTCGAGCTCAAGGCCAAGGAAAACGACCTCAACTACGTCAAGCTCGACGGTGAGGTCGGCATCATTGGCAACGGCGCGGGTCTGGTCATGTCGACCCTCGACGTCGTCGCCTACGCCGGTGAGAACCACAACGGCGTCAAGCCCGCCAACTTCCTCGACATCGGTGGCGGCGCCTCGGCCGCCGTCATGGCCGCCGGTCTGGACGTCATCCTGGGCGACTCCCAGGTCAAGTCCGTGTTCGTGAACGTCTTCGGCGGCATCACCGCCTGTGACGCGGTCGCGAACGGCATCGTCGGCGCCCTGCAGACCCTGGGCGACACCGCCTCCAAGCCGCTGGTCGTCCGCCTGGACGGCAACAAGGTCGAGGAGGGTCGACAGATCCTCGCCGACTTCAACCACCCGCTGGTGACTCTCGCTCAGACCATGGACGAAGGCGCCGACAAGGCCGCCGAACTGGCTGCCAAGTAAGGACACGAACCACTATGTCTATCTTCCTGAACAAGGACAACAAGGTCATCGTCCAGGGCATCACCGGCGGCGAGGGCACCAAGCACACCGCGCTGATGCTGAAGGCGGGCACCAACGTCGTCGGCGGCGTGAACGCGCGCAAGGCGGGCACCACCGTCAAGCACGTCGACGCGGCCGGCAACGAGGTCGAGCTCCCCGTGTTCGCCACCGTGGCCGAGGCCATGGAGAAGACCGGCGCCGACACCTCCATCGCCTTTGTCCCCCCGGCCTTCTCGAAGGACGCCATCATCGAGGCCATCGACGCGGAGATCCCGCTGCTCGTGGTCATCACCGAGGGCATCCCGGTGCAGGACACCGCGTACGCGTGGGCCTACAACGTGGACAAGGGCAACAAGACCCGCATCATCGGCCCGAACTGCCCCGGCATCATCACCCCGGGTGAGTCGCTGGTCGGCATCACCCCGGCCACCATCACCGGCAAGGGCCCGATCGGCCTGGTCTCCAAGTCCGGCACCCTGACCTACCAGATGATGTACGAGCTGCGGGACTTCGGTTTCTCCACCGCCATCGGCATCGGCGGCGACCCGGTCATCGGCACCACCCACATCGACGCCATCGAGGCGTTCGAGAAGGACCCGGAGACCAAGCTCATCGTCATGATCGGCGAGATCGGCGGCGACGCCGAGGAGCGCGCGGCGGCCTACATCCAGGCCAACGTCACCAAGCCGGTCGTCGGCTACGTCGCGGGCTTCACCGCGCCGGAGGGCAAGACCATGGGCCACGCCGGTGCCATCGTCTCCGACGGTGCGGGCACCGCCCAGGGCAAGAAGGAGGCCCTCGAGGCCGCGGGCGTGAAGGTCGGCAAGACCCCGTCCGAGACCGCCGCCCTGGCGCGCGAGATCCTGGAGAAGGCTTCCATCAGCGCTTGATGTTCTCGTGCCCCGCTCCCTCGAGGGAGCGGGGCACAGGGCTGGGGAAGGTGGGTTCTGCCCGTCCGAACCGCTGATCACGAAGGCCGCCTGTCGAATTCGACGGGCGGCCTTCGGCCGTTATTTACGGTATTGCGGTAAGGCCACGGCCGGTGGTAGATGGTGCCCCCGGCCGTCGAGTGCAGTAGCGTCGGTGGAGGTTCGTGAACGACTCACGACTCGATAGGAGACGACGACATGTCATACCCGACCGGGGGCTCGGGATACAACGCGCCCCAGCCGACGCCCTCCTCACCCGGATACGGCTCGCAGCCCGCAGGCGCTCCCGCTGCCGGTTCTGGGACGTCTTCCATCGCAGGCAAGGGCCTGCCTTTCTTCTTGACGGTTGGCATCGCCGCGCTCGGCGTTCTCAACTTCCTGCTGGGCTTCGCGCCCTACGTCGGCACCAAGTCCCAGGATGTGCTCGGGACCACCGTCAAGGGCTCGAGCTTCAGTCTCTTCGAGAGCAACCCCGCGCTGATCACGCTGCTGCTGCTCGCCGGTCTGGTGGCGGGCCTGTCGCTGTTGCCGAAGGTCGCGGCCAACACCGCGCTGGTGGCGGCGATCTCGGTGGCCGGTTTCCTGGCCATTCTGTTCAGCTCCTTCGATCTCGG
>NZ_JBSGBY010000723.1:0-3842 GCF_053601505.1 Nocardia sp. NPDC004722 | reverse complement strand
GGTCCGGGATCCGGTGAGCGCCGCCGGATCCGAGCCACTGAGTCCCGCCGAACGGCGGGTGGCGGAGCTGGCGGCGCTGGGCAATCGCAATCGCGATATCGCCGAGGTCCTCGACATCACCACCAGCACGGTCGAACAGCATCTGACCCGGGTATACCGCAAACTCTCGGTCGCCCGCCGCTCCGAACTGCGCTTCGCCCTGGCCGCCGCACCGGAATCGAGGGCGCGCACCGCCGTGGGATGAATGCCCGCGATGGGGCGGCCGGCACCGCCGGGAACCGAGCGCGCACTGCGGTTGGGGTGAGCGCGGACGGCGTCGGTGATCACGGTCGCCGTCGGATGAGCAACGGTCGAAAGGGGATTGGCATGGTCGTGTCTCGATCCGGGGGAGTGTCGGCGGCAGCGGCGGAGGACCGGCCGCCGCTGCCCGAGCAGGACCCGTTCTACCGGCCTCCGCGCGGGCTCGCCCGGGTCGCGCCGGGGACGATCCTGCGCTCACGGCCGGTGGAAGCGGCCTTGCTGGGCGTGATCCCGCAGCGAATCACCGCCACCCAGTTGCTGTTTCGCAGCACCGACCTGCACGGGCGGGCGGAGGCGGCGGTCACCACGCTGCTACTGCCGCACGGCGCGGATCCCGCCGTGGCGCGCCCGATCGTGTCCTACCAGTGCGCCATCGACGCGGTCGCCTCGAAATGCCTGCCCTCGTACGCGTTTCGTCGCGGCGCGCGGGCGCTGGGGTCGGTCCCGCAGTACGAACTGCTGCTCATCGAGCACGCGCTGACGCGGGGCTGGGCGGTCTCGGTGCCCGATCACGTCGGCAGCGCCGGACGTTTCGGCGCGCCCCGCGAGCCGGGCCACCGCACCCTCGACGGGCTGCGCGCCACGCTGAGTTTCCTCGACCGGCCCGTCGAGACGCCCGTCGCGCTGTGGGGATACTCCGGCGGCGGACTGGCCACCGCGTGGGCGGCGGAACTCGCCGCGACCTACGCGCCGGAGCTGAATATCCTCGCCGCCGTGCTGGGTTCACCGGTCGGCTCCCTGGAATCGACCTTCTTCCGGCTCAACGGCTCGACCTTCGGCGGCCTGGCCACCCTGTGCCTGGCCGGGCTGCGCCGCGCCTATCCGGCACTGGACCGCACCCTGCGCGAACACCTCGACACCGCGTCGCTGGCCCTGCTGGATCGCGCCGAGACCAGCGCCACCGTGCCCCTGCTGGTGCGCAGCACCGGTATTCGCCTCCAGGACCGCGACGGTTCGGCGCTGGCCACCCTGCGCACCCTGCCGCAGATCCGCGCGGTGCTCGCCGATATCGAGCCGGGCGCGCGCCCGCCGCAATTCCCGGTGCTGGCGGTGCAGGGCGTGCACGATCTGATCATTCCGTGCGGCAATGTCGATCACCTGGTCGACCGGTATCGCGCCGCGGGCACCTCGGTCCGATATGTCCGGGATGTGCTCGGCGGGCATGTCACCCTGGGTTTGCTGGCCGCTCCGCTGTGTGAGAACTGGCTCGCCGATCGCTTCGCGGGTCGCGCACTGCCCGGGGCGACCACGGAAACAGTTGTCTCCCTGGCCTTTTCCTTGTCGGCGCTGCGGGGTTATCTCGGCCTGGCGGGGGTGCTGGCCCGGGCGCTGGCGGCCCGTCCACTGCCCGGCGCGAGCCTGCCGCCCGCGCCCGCGCCGCCCGCGGTGAAATTCGAGCATCGATTCCGCTGAACCCCGCGCACCCCGGCCGCCGGGCTCCTACCGTGTAGGCGTCCGGAAGGGGAATGCCATGACGGCAACCGACAAAGTCCTCATCATCGGCGGACTGCTGACCCTCACCTACGGCACGCTGCTCGGCTATCCGATGACCATGCTGCGCATGCGCGAGGGCAACCCGCCGACTCCCCGCTATCTCACCGTCGCCCATGTGGGCGCGGTCCTGCAGGGTGTCGTGCTCTTCGGTCTGGTCTTCGCGGCCCGGCTCTCGGACCTGTCGAGCGGCTGGAACCTCACCGCCGCGTGGCTGGCCGTCGTCTCCGGCGTTTTCATCGCCGCCAAGGACACCATCAACTGGCTCACCGGCATCAAGGATGAATTCGCCGAGAAGGCCCGCACCGCGCCACTGGGTTTGGCGGGCGCGCTGACGCTCACCGTCGCCCTGCTCATCTTCATCATCGGCGACCTCGCCGCCCTGTGATCGGAGCCCCGCACCCACCACCCGTGCCACGACACCGGACCAGTCGTGCCGAGTTGATCTTCACCGGCGCGGCGGGCACGACTTTGCGTCAAAATCTTTGTGTCCGGTCACAAGTCACCGACCGGACGGTTCTGTAACGACAGCCCGCACCCGGAAGGCCCTCCGTGCCCAAGCACCTGATCACCCTGGCGACTCTGACGGCCGTGGTGGCCGTTCTCGCGGGCTGCAGCGACCACCGCAGCACCCCCTTGACCCCGCCCGCCACCACCACGGTCCCCATGCTCGGCGGCGGTCAGATCCCCGACGTGATCGACGTGCCCACCGGAACCACCACCGCGGCAACGACAACCACCGCGACGACCACGACCGCCACCACGACCCCTGCGACCACGACACCCACCACCACGACGGCCACCCCGCGCGCGGCGGTCACCCAGGTCCGCTGACCTCGTCCGTGACTACAGGGTGTCGGCCTTACTGATCCAGGCGACGACCGCGCGGGTGAGGAAGGGCGGCGACAGCCGGGTGGCCAGGGCGGTCAGTTTGGTTTGCAGACCGACCAGGACGTGGGGGCCGCGCAGCGGGCGGGCGCTGGTCGCGGTGTGCCACACGCTGTTTGCGACATCGACCGGGGTGAGATGGACGCCGAGCGTGGTCGCGGACTTCGAGGCGCGGGTGACCTCGGTCATCATGTCGGTGGCCACGAACAGCGGGAGCAGGTCGGTGACCCGGATGCCGTAGTGCCGCCATTCCAGGTCGAGAGCCTCGGTGAGGCTACGGACGGCCGCCTTGGTCGCGCCGTAGGTGGCCAGACCGGGCTGGCCGTAGAGGGCGGAGGCGGAGGCGAGATTGATGACCTGGCTGTTCGGGGTGGCGCGCAGGTAGGGGAGCGCGGCGTGGCAGCCGTTGAGGACGCCCTTGACATTGACGTCCACCAGGCGATGCTGGCGCTCGAGCGGAATGTCGGCGAAGGGGCCGGAGACCAGGATGCCCGCATTGTTGACCAGCAGGTCGAGACGGCCTGTGGCATCGGCGAATTGCTTCAGCGCCGCCTCCCAGCCTGCCGGATCGGTGACGTCGAAGGAGCCGACCACGGTGCGCCCGCTGATCGCCTCGGCGGTGGCGCGCACCGCGTCCGGATCGATGTCGTAGAGGCCGACCGTCCAGCCTGCACGGGCGAACCGCTCGGCGATGGCCCGGCCGATCCCGGCGGCGGCACCAGTGACGAACACCGCGGAAGCGTTGGCGGGCTGGGACATCGGAGCCTCGGGCTGGGTCATCGGCGCCTCTCGGATCGGACGGACGGGCCACCTGTCACGCGAATCAGGCCGCGCTGCGACCGGATTGCCCGCCTTCGATCATCGCACGATGGAACTCGGCCGCGTCCCGGGCGGCATCGCGGCCGTCGGCCAGCAGTCCCGCGCCGAGATGGATGAGCGTGTGCGGGGCGCTGGGCCGCACTTGCAGCCGCAGCGGCACCCCGGCCGCCTCGGCATTGCGCGCCACCGCGAGCGCGTCCGACAGCAGCATCTCCCGCGAGCCGACCTGCAACAGGATCGGTGGCAGGCCGGTGAAGTCGTGGTTGACGACCGACCAGGCCGGATCCAGCACCCCGTCGACCTCGATGCCGCGCCGCACCACCATGTCCGGCCCGGCGGCGGGC
>NZ_JBSGBY010000722.1:0-3845 GCF_053601505.1 Nocardia sp. NPDC004722 | reverse complement strand
GCAGCGCCGCGATCGGTAGTAGGAGGGGGCGACCGTGGAGTCGATCGCGGGCACACCGGTGATGTCGATGACGACGACCTTGGCGCGGTTGGCGCGGATCGCGCGCAGCAGCTGCTCGGTCAGCTGACGGGCGCGCTGGGAGTCCAGCACACCGATGATGGGGAGGATCAGCAGCTGCTCGCGCACCTGCAGCACGGGCGTCGACAGCTCGCGAATCGCCTCCTGCTGCTGGCGGATGACGCGTTCGCGCTCCTGCACGAAGGACACGGCCACGGTGTTGGCGATGCGGTTGGCGGCCGGTTCGTAGGCGTCCAGCACCAGCTTCAGCAGTTCGAAGTCGGACTGGTACTTCTCGAAGAGGCTGCGGGCCAGCACGTCTCGCAGCAGCAGCACGATGCCGACGACCTCGTCGGTCTCGACGCCTCGGGGGATGATGCGTTCGGACAGATCGCGCGCGTAGGCCTGCAGCGCTTCGACGCTACCGGTCTCGAGCACCTCGACGTAGTTGTCGTAGACGGAGGTGGCCTCCGAGAAGATTTCCTCGGGTGTCATGGCGGTGAGGAGCTGGGCATCGGTAATGCGGCGTGCCCACTCCTCGCGCAGTTCGGTGCGGTTCTGCCGCAGGTGTTCGACAAGCTGCGGGAGCAGGTTGTCGACGGGACCCGCGGGCAGAGAATCCGCCGAGAGACCGATGGACACGTCGGACATGAAAACTCCTGCCCCTTTCGCTAAGGCCAGGTCGGGATGCTCACTTTCGCCGACCGTTAACCGGCCGTGTGCTCGGTGCCGACCGCCGTCGGAAGCCGCTGCCGAGCCTAGTCTTACCCAGTACCCTATGCGCGCCAAACCAAACCCAGGTGACGGGTTGTTCCTCAAGAGGTGTGCTCGTTGCGGGTTTCGGGTCTTCGATGGTGGGCGAGCAGTGTGTCGTAGATGTCGGCCAGGGCGGTGAGCTGGCCACGATCCAGCACATCCACCATGTGACGACGCACACTCTCGACATGCGAAGGGGCGGCGGAATCGAGGACCTGCGCGCCCTTTTCGGTGAGGACGGCGGCGGTGCGGCGGGCATCGTCGGGAATGGATTCGCGGGCGACCAGTCCGCGCTTCTCCATGCGGGTGATCTGATGCGACAGCCGCGACTGCGACCACTCCAGCACGGCGGCGAGTTCGGCGAAGCTGCGGCGGTGATCGGTGGCGTCGGCGAGCCGGGCCAGCACCGTGTACTCCACGTAGGTCAGATTGGACGCCCGCAGGGAATCGCGGCCGACCGCGGCGGCGATCAGGTCACGGGTGAACACGTACCCCAGCCACGCGCGCATCTCGACATCATCGAGCCAACGGGTTTCGGCCACAGTTCCACTCCCGGGTTCCGCACTCATGCTAATTCCTCCCCGCCGCGAGCAAGCGCATCATGCACAGGTAACACCCGCCCGGTTGAAGGTGCAACCTGTACCCGTTCGTGGCGGCCTGTCGGTCATCTCGGTTCAATCCCGCAGGGCCGCGAGACGTTCGAGGGTTTCGGCGCGATGGGTGGCCGTGCTCGACAGCCGATCCAGGGCCTGCAGGTACTCGTCGGTATTCGCGGGATCGTCGAGGCAGACGACCCCGGTCAGCTGGCGGATGTAGACGAGATCGGGCAGGCGGTGGTCGTCGAAGCGCAGGGAGGTGAACCCGTGACCGAGGCGGGCCGGTTCGTTGAGCTGGTCGTCGACGATCTGCACGGTGATGCGGGGGCGTCGAGCGGCCCGTTCGAGATGCTCGATCTGGTTGTCCCACACGGCTTCTCCGCCGATGCGGCGGCGCAGCGCGGTGAGTTCGACGTGGATCCACAGCACCGGCGGGTCGTCGCGCCACAGGATCGACTGGCGGTGCAGCAGGGTCGCGAGCATGCGGTCGATGACCTCGGCGGGCCGGGTGGGATGGACCAGCGCCAGCACGGCGCGCGCGTAGTCGGGGGTTTGCAGCAGTTCGGGTACGACGGATTGCTCATAGGTGCGGATGCGGTGCACGGGTGCGAGATCGAGCAGGGCGTCGAGGGAGGAGCTCTCGCCGCGGCCCTCGCTGTCGTCGGGCCACCACGAGTGACCCGCGCGCCGCGCCCAGATGAGGTAGCGGTCCTGCTCGGTCTCGTGCACCGCGTAGAGGTCGAGCAGCGTGCGCAGATCCGCCGGGCGGCATCCGCCGCATCCGGTCTCGAGTCGGCTGATCTTGGAGGCGTGGTGTCCGAGCCGCCGGGCCGCCTGCGTCTGCGTCAGCCCGCGGGCACGTCGCAGATCGCGTAATCGGGAGCCGAGGATCGCCTGCAAAGCCCTTGGCGTAGTTGCTGTTTGATGCTGCCCCCGCGGACCGGGCGTGCTTCGCGGACCATTTTGTGGATAAGCCACACACCCGAGTCTGACAGTCGGTGGTGTCCGTCACAACGAATTCCGTCTGTGCAAATGCAATCGCAAATTTCCCCGGGGCGGGCTGCCTGCTCATCGGGCGCCGCGGGCGGGTCGGTACAGTCGGTCTGCTTGAACCGTCGGCTGACCAGCCCCCAGCCCTGCTCGAGGAGTGCGATTCGTGACCGCGCCTGATTTTCTGTACTCGGATCTGCTGCCCATCGGTAAGGACGAGACGCCGTATCGGCTGCTCACCACCGAGGGCGTGAGCACGTTCGAGGCGGGTGGGCGGACCTTCCTGCAGGTCGAGCCCGAGGTGCTGCGGATGCTGACCGCGGAGGCGATGCACGACATCAGCCATTACCTGCGGCCCGCGCATCTCGCGCAGCTGCGCAAGATCATCGATGATCCGGAGTCGAGCGGCAACGACCGGTTCGTGGCGTTGGATCTGCTCAAGAACGTGAACATCTCCGCGGGCGGCATCCTGCCCATGTGCCAGGACACCGGCACGGCCATCGTGATGGGCAAGAAGTCCGAGGGCGTGCTCACCGGAGCCGATGACGCGGAATGGATTTCGCGTGGCGTGTTCGACGCCTACACCAAGCTGAACCTGCGCTACTCGCAGCTCGCGCCGATCAATATGTGGGACGAGAAGAACACCGGCAGCAATCTGCCCGCGCAGGTCGAGTTGTACTCGCAGCCGGGCGATCCCGCGTCGCCGTCCTACAAGTTCCTCTACATGGCCAAGGGTGGCGGCTCGGCCAACAAGTCGTTCCTCTATCAGGAGACCAAGGCGATCCTGAACCCGGATCGCATGCTGGAGTTCCTGGACGAGAAGATCCGCTCGCTCGGCACCGCGGCCTGCCCGCCGTATCACCTGGCGGTCGTGATCGGCGGCACCTCGGCCGAATTCGCCTTGAAGACGGCCAAGTACGCCTCGGCGCACTACCTCGACAACATGCCGACCGAGGGGTCGATGTCCGCGCACGGCTTCCGCGACCTCGAGTTGGAGGAGCAGGTCTTCAAGCTGACCCAGTCCTTCGGCATCGGTGCGCAGTTCGGCGGCAAGTACTTCTGCCACGATGTGCGCGTGATCCGTCTGCCGCGCCACGGTGCGTCGCTGCCGGTCGCCATCGCGGTGTCCTGCTCGGCCGACCGGCAGGCGCGGGCCAAGATCACCCCCCAGGGCGTGTTCCTCGAGCAGCTGGAACGTGAACCGGCGCACTACCTTCCGGAGCAGACCGACTCGATCCTCGGCGGTGACGTCGTGAAGATCGACCTGAACCGGCCGATGACCGAGATCCGCGAGGAGCTCTCCAAGTACCCGGTCAAGACCCGGCTGTCGCTGACCGGTCCGCTGGTGGTGGCGCGCGACATCGCGCACGCCAAGATCAAGGAGCGCCTCGACGCGGGCGAGCCGATGCCGGAGTACATGCGCGACATGGCCGTCTACTACGCGGG
>NZ_JBSGBY010000721.1:0-3869 GCF_053601505.1 Nocardia sp. NPDC004722 | reverse complement strand
GACGCCCTCGCGCACCAGGTCCCCGGTGCGGTACAGGCGGTCTCCGGCGGCGCCGAACGGGTCGGCGACGAACCGGGCGGCGGTCGCCGCGGCGCGGCCGCGATACCCGCGCGCCACACCGGGTCCGGCGATGTAGAGCTCGCCGACGACTCCAGCCGGTACGGGGCGCAGCCACGGGTCCAGGACCGCCGCCCGAGTGCCCGCGATCGGAGCCCCGATCTCGATCGGCCCATCGTTCCGCAGTCGTGCGCCGGTCACCCAGATGGTCGCCTCGGCGGGCCCGTACAAGTTGTGGACGGCCCGCTGCCCGGCGGCGTCGGTGCCCGCCCAGCGCGAGACCAGTTGCGGCCCACAGCGATCGCCACCGGTGAGGACCACGCGCAGGGTGTCGAGCCCGGCGCTGTCGAGCGACAGCGCGACGGCCGGCGTCAGGAAGGCATGGGTCACGTGCTGCTCGCGCAACAGCTCCCACAGTGGTTGCCCGCCATACACCTCCGGTGGCGCGATCACCAGCGCGCCGCCGCCGGAGACGGCCAGCAGCAGTTCGAGGATCGCGGCGTCGAAGGTGCGGGCGGCGACCGCGAGGACCCGCGAGGCGGGGTCGACAGCGCAGCGGCGGGCATGATCGGCCGCGAGCGCGGCCAATCCGGTGTGCGGAACCTCGACGCCCTTGGGCTGTCCCGTCGAGCCCGAGGTGTACACGACATAGGCGATCGTCGCGCCGGACAGCGGCGCGCACCGGTCCGCGTCCGCGACCGCCGCCGCGCTCAGCGGCGACAGGTCCAGTTGGTCGAGGTCGATCACCGTGGGGGCGTCGAATCCGGGACGGCCACGCGTCAGCAGGCAGCTGCTTCCGGAGTCGCTGCACACGTATCGATTTCGTTCCTCGGGGTGTGCGGGGTCGACCGAGACGAAGGCCGCTCCGGTCTTGGCGACCGCCCATACCGCCGACACCCAGTCGGCCGAGCGGGGCAGTCCGATGGCCACCACGGATTCGGGGCCCACGCCGTGCCCGATCAACAAGCGCGCCAGCCGATTCGATTGCTCGTCCAGCTCCTGGTAGCTGATTCGGCGGGTCCCATCGACGATGGCCTCCGCGTCCGGGGCCGCGGCTACCGCGGCGGCCAGGATCTCCGACAGCGGCATCGGCTGGGGAGCAGCGGTTTCCGCGCCGCCCAGCAGTGCGGCGGTCACCGATTCCCGGCCGATGTCCTGCACCGGCCTCGCCGGATCCTGGGCGATGGTGAGCAGCACTTCCCGCAGCTGATCACCGAGCCGCGCGATCGTGTCGGTGTCGAAAAGTCCTGCCCGGTACTGTAATCGGATACCGAGCGTGTCCCGCAGCATGGCGGTGCACGACAGCGGATAGTGCGTGGCGTCGGCGGCGTCCACCCCGGTCAGGGTGAGCGCCCCGTCACCGGCGGCGTGTTCGATATCGCGCAGGTCGACGGGGTAGGACTCGAGCACCATCAGGGTGTCGAAGAGGGTGTCGATGCCGCTGTGCGCGTGGATGTCCCGCAGTCCGAGGTGGTGGTGTTCGAGCAGCGCCGCCTGTTCGCGGTGCAGGCGGGTCCACAGCCCGGACACCGTCTCGTCCGGGTGCAGCCGGACACGGGTCGGGATGGTGTTGATGAACAGGCCGAGGGTGCGTTGCGCGGCGGGGAGTTCGCCGGGCCGCCCGGAGACGGTCGCGCCGAACACCACATCGGTGCGGCCGGTGAGCCGCGCCATCAGCATGGCCCATGCGGATTGCAGGACGGTGTTCACGGTGACCCCGGCCGCGGCGGCAGCGGCCACCAACGTCCGGGTGCCCTCCTCGTCGAGGGCCGTGGTCAGTTCCGCCACCGCGCCACCGGCCGCCGCGTCAGCGGCGATGAGAGTCGGCTCGACGCCGTCGAGCGCGACCGCCCAGGCGGTCCGGGCCGCCTCACGATCGCGGGTCGCCAACCACGCCAGGTAATCCCGGTAGGACCCGGCCGGTCCCGGCTGCCCGCCGGAGTAGGCGGTGAACAGGTCGGCGACCAGCAGCGGATACGACCAGCCGTCGAGGATGACGTGGTGGTTGGTGAGGATCAGCGCCCATCGATCGTCCGCGAGCCGGGCGACGGTGCCGCGCAGCAGCGGTGCCGCGGCGAGGTCGAACGGCTTCGCCTTCTCGATCGCGGCGAGTTCGTCCAGAGCGCTTCGAGCGTCGGCGCGATCAGACAGATCGACCATCTGCCAAGGCAATTCGAGATCGCCGCCGAGCACGGCGACGCCGACACCGCTGCCGGTGGTGGTGAAAGCGGTGCGCAACCCGTCGTGCCGGTTGATCATCGTGGTCGCCGCACTCCGCAGCCGATCCACGTCTAGTGCGCCCGAGAGGTGCAGAATCAGCTGGGCGACATAGGAATCCGTCTCGGCGTCGGCGTCGGCCAACTGGGCGTGGAACAACAGGCCCGCCTGCAGCGGCGTCACCGGCCACACGTCGGTCAATGCCGGATACGTGCGCTCGAGTTCGGCGACATCGGCGGCGGTCAGCGTCACCAGGTCGAAGTCCGACGGGGAATGCCCACCCGCACCGGCGATTTCGCTGTGCTCGGCGATCCCGGTCAACACCCGAGACCACAGTTCCGCCAGTTCCCGCACCTCGGCCGCGGCCAGCAGAGTGCGCGGGAAGCGGAATCCGGCCCGCAGCCGATCCTCGATCACGATGGCGCTGATATCCACCGCCGCCGTCACCGGCATGTCCGGGTCGGGGACGGCGGCGAGTTCACCCAGGCCGCCGTGCGGGCCGTCGGCGCCGACGTCCGCGCCCGTCACCCGGCCCAGGTAGTTGAACCCGATGCGGCCGGGCATCCGATCCGGCAGCGCCGCAGCGGTTTCCGCGTTCAGGTAGCGCAGCATTCCGTAGCCCATGCCCTTGTCGGGGATCGACCGCAGCGTCTCCTTGACCGCGAGCACCGCGGCCGCCACCGCGGCCCCACCGGCGGCCACCTCCTCGGGATCGATGCCGCCGAGGTCGAAGCGCACCGGGAACATCGACGTGAACCAGCCCACCGTCCGCGACAGGTCCGCGCCGGGCACGACCTGTTCCTCGCGCCCATGCCCTTCCAACCGCACCAGCACCGACGGGTCGTCGATCCCACGCCGCTCGCGCCAGATCCGCACCGCCACAGCCAATCCCGCGAGCAGACCGTCGTTCACACTGCCGTGGAAGACCGTCGGCACCCGGGTGAGCAGCGCCCGGGTCACCGATTCGGGCAGGCTCAGTTCGATCTGGTCGAGGGAGGCGGCGGTGTCGATCGTGGGATCCAGTTCGCGCCCGCCCAGCACCGGATCCGTCCCGGCGACCATGGACTGCCACAAATCCAGCTCGCGCAGGCGAATCGGGTCGGCCGCCGCGTCCACCAGACCGTGCGCCCACCGCCGCATCGAGGTACCCACCGGCTCCAGCACCGGCACCTCGCCCGCGGCCGCCTGGGCGAAGGCCGACATCAGATCCGGCACCAGCACCCGCCACGACACCCCGTCCACCACCAGGTGGTGCGCCACGACGAGCAGCCAGCCGGGCTCCTCGCCCGCGGGGTCGAGCCACACGAACTGCACCATCGACCCGCCGTGCGGGTCCAGCCAGTCCAGCGCCGAATCCAGTTCCGCGGCGGCGATATCGGCGACGGTCCGCCGTCCGGCGTCGGTGTCGAGCGCGATACCCGGTTCGAGGGCGCGCCGGTGCAGCGCCCACGCGCTCTCTGCGCCGCCGGGCGGTGCGACCTCCAGACCCCAGCCTCCGGTCTCGGTGCGCCGCAGGCGGGAACGCAGCATGTCGTGGCGCTCGAGCAGCGCGCCGATGGCGGCGACCATGCCCGCCTCGTCGACACCGTCGGGCA
>NZ_JBSGBY010000720.1:0-3894 GCF_053601505.1 Nocardia sp. NPDC004722 | reverse complement strand
CACATCGGGGTGATCGCCGAGCTGCAGGAACGTGGGTACGAGGTCGTCGGGGTGGCCGGATCGTCGATGGGATCGCTGGTCGGCGGGTTGTTCGCGGCGGGACGGCTGGACGAGTTCACCTCCTGGGCAACGGCTCTGGGCCAGTTCGAGGTGGCGCGACTGCTGGATCCGGCCTTCAGCGAGCCGGGGGTGATCCGGGCCGGGAAGGTCCTCGACCGGATTCGGGAGATGCTCGGTGAACTGCGCATCGAAGACCTCGCGATCCCGTACGTCGCGGTGGCCACGGACCTGACCACCGGGCGCTCGACCTGGTTCCGGACCGGGGGACTGGACGCCGCGATCCGCGCCTCCATCTCGATACCCGGATTCATCACCCCGGTGCTGGTCGACGGCCATGTGCTCGTCGACGGCGGAGTCCTCGACCCGGTGCCGGTGGTGGCGACCATGGCGCTCGGCCCCGCGGATCTGACCATCGGCGTGGACCTCTCGGGCCCGCCCGATCCGGCCTACGACCGCGCGCTGCCGCGCCCGAACTGGTTCACGCAATGGTGGCGCGGCCTGGGCGTGGGCCGCACGGCCGCCGAGGCCCCGGCCGAACCGCCGCCGCCGTTGAGCAGCGTCCGGGCCACGGATGTGGCGCAGCGGGCCATCGATCTCATGCTCGCCCAGATCACTCGCCAGCATTTGGCCGCGCACCCGCCGGACCTGCTGATCTCGGTGCCGCAGAACATCTGCGGCACCATGGATTTCCATCGGGCCGCCACGATCATCGAGCAGGGCCGGGCGCTGGCGGCCGCCGCGCTGGACACGTTGCCCGAGGGCGTGGTGCCGCCGGTCGGGTAGGTCGCCCACCGTGCGGATTGCCCGGATGTCGCCGGGTACGATCGCCGCATGAAGTTCGAGAATGTCACCGTCACCAAGCGCGCCAATGTCTACTTCGACGGCAAGTGCGTCAGCCACAATATCGAGCTGGCCGATGGCACCAGCAAGTCCGTCGGTGTCATCCTCCCCGCCACCCTGACCTTCAACACGGGCGCGCCGGAGATCATGGAACTGCTCGAGGGCTCCTGCAACGTCACCCTCGCCGGCGAGACCGAGGCCACCGCGTACAAGGGCGGCGAGACCTTCTCCGTGCCCGGCGACTCCAGCTTCGTCATCGAGGTCCTCGAGCCCGTCCACTACGTCTGTCACTTCGGCTGAGTTCACCTCCTGCGGCCCGGTCCTCGCGAATGAGGCCGGGCCACAGTCGTTTCTGCCGTGCGCGTGGTAGGCATGAGACATGACGACGCTGGGTGCGGTGTTCCGGCCGCAGAATCCACCGGAGCGGCTGCGGGACGTGGTGCGAGTGGCCGACGAGTCGGGGCTCGACGAATTGTGGCTGTGGGAGGACTGTTTCCTCGAGGGCGGGATATCCACGGCCGCAGCGGCATTGGCGTGGAGCGAGCGGGTGCGGATCGGGGTCGGAGTGCTGCCGGTGCCGTTGCGGAACGTCGCGATCACGGCGATGGAGATCGCCACGCTGGAGCGGATGTTCCCCGGGCGCGGGATCTGGGGTGTCGGGCACGGGGTGCAGGACTGGATGGGGCAGGTGGGGGCGCGGGTCGCCTCGCCGGTGACCTTGCTGCGCGAATACCTCGACGCCTTGCGCGGACTGCTCGACGGGCAGCGGATCACGGTGAAGGGCCGCTACGTTCAGCTCGATGACGTGGCCCTGGACTGGCCGCCGGTCTCGGCCCCGCCGATCCTGGCCGCGGCGAAGGGGCCGAAAACCCTTGGGCTGGTGGCGGAGTCGGCCGACGGGGTGGTACTCGACAACTCCGCGTCGGCCGAGCGCATTCGGGCGGCCGTCGATCTGGTGCGGACCACGCGCCCCGAATCGCCGGGTGCGCAGCCCTATCCGATCGTCGTCTACCTGCTCGCGGCCACCGGCCCGGATGCCGCCGACCGGGTGGCGGCCGAGTTGCGCGCCAAGGAACGCGACGCCATCCCGGACCTGGGCGTCGCCGGGGACGCCGACACCATCGCGGCCACGGTGCGGCGCTGGGTCGAGGCGGGGGCCACCAGCGTGGTGCTGCAACCCACCGCCGACGAACCGGACCCGGTCGGCTTCGTGCGCTTCGTCGCCGAGCGGATCCGACCGCTGGTGCCCTGATCGGTCGAAAAGCGGCCCGCCTCAGCGCAGGTCGCGGAAGAACTCCCGGATTTCCGAGACCAGCAGGACGGGTTCCTCGAGGGCCGCGAAGTGGCCGCCGCGGTCCACGTCCACCCAGCGGGTGATGGTGTTGGACTGCTCGCAGTAGCGGCGGATGCACACGTCGTGGGCGAGGACCAGGACACCGGTCGGCACACCGGAATTCGCGCCGGGCGCGATCCAATCACCGGGATTCACGTAGCCGACATAGGCCGCGGAACCCGCCGTGCCGGTGAGCCAGTACAGCATCACCGTGGTCAGCAGCCGATCCCGGTCGATGATCTTGTCGGGAACCACGCCACGCGGGTGGGTCCACTCGCGGAACTTGTCCATGATCCAGGCCAGCTGGCCCACCGGTGAATCCGTGAGCCCGTAGGCCAGCGCCTGCGGCCGGGTGGACTGAATCGCGATGTAGCCCATCTCCTCCCGCATGAACGCCTGCATGCGGCGGATACGGTCCTGTTCGATCTCGGTCAGTTCGGCGAGGTCGTTCACGGCGTCCGGCGGCGGCAGGTTGGGGCCGCCGTTGAGGTGCACGCCGATCACCCGGTCCGGTGCGTGCCGGGCCACCTCCGGGCTCACCGCGCCGCCGATGTCGCCGCCCTGCACGCCGTAGCGCTCGTACCCGAGGCGGTGCATGAGTTCGGCCCACACGCGGCCGATACGCGCTCTGCTCCAACCGGTGTCGCTGACCGGTCCGGAGAATCCGAAGCCGGGCAGCGACGGGATGATCAGGTGGAAGGCGTCGGCCGGATCGCCGCCGTGCGCGCCGGGATCGGTGAGCGGGCCGATGATGTCGAGGAAGTCGGCGATCGAGCCGGGCCAGCCGTGGGTCAGCAGCAGCGGCACCGCGTCCGGTTCGGCCGAGCGGATGTGCAGGAAGTGGATGCGCTGCCCTTCGATCTCGGTGACGAACTGCGGGTAGCGGTTGAGCTGAGCCTCGGCCGCACGCCAGTCATAGCCGGTGCGCCAGTGCTCGACGAGTTCGCGCAGCCAGTGCACGGGCACGCCGGTGTCCCAGTCGTCGCCGGGCAGCGGGGCGGGCAGGCGGGCATTGTCGAGGCGCGACCGCAGGTCATCGAGCTGTTGTTGCGGGATGTCGATCCGGAAGGGAGTGATGGTGTCGCTCATGAGAACAACGCTAGAAGCCGGTTAGGACAGTTTCCGCCCTAGGTTTCGGGCAGAATCGACTCATGTTGGAAGCCTCCGCCCGCCTGCTGCGGCTGCTGTCGCTGCTGCAGACGCCGCGCGAGTGGAGCGGCGCGGAACTCGCGGCGCAGCTCGAGGTCGATGTGCGCACCGTGCGCCGCGATATCGAAAAGCTGCGCGGGCTGGGCTATCCCGTGCACGCGGTGGCCGGGACCGCCGGGTATCGGCTGGGCGCGGGCGCGCAACTGCCGCCGCTGCTGCTCGACGACGAGGAGGCCGTCGCGGTGGCCATGGGTCTGCGCACCGCGGCTGGCGGCACCATCGCCGGGATCGAGGAGAGTTCGCTGCGGGCGCTGGCCAAACTCGAGCAGGTGCTGCCGTCGCGGTTGCGGCATCGCGTGAGCGCCCTGCAAGAGGCGACTGTGGCGGTCCCCGCAGGCGGGCCGCGCGTGGATCCGGACACGCTCACCGCCATCGCCGCGGCCATCCGCGACCGCGAGCGGCTGCGCTTCGACTACCGCAACCACGAGGGCGAACCCTCCCGTCGCACCAGC
>NZ_JBSGBY010000719.1:0-3905 GCF_053601505.1 Nocardia sp. NPDC004722 | reverse complement strand
GGTAGACCGGCCCCGGCACGCCGCCGCCCGGCGATGGCGTCTCCGGTGATGGCCACCGTACGGGTCAGCGCAGTGGGAAGCCCTGGGCGGTGAGGTGATCGCGCAATCGATCGCGGCCCTTGAGCGCGGCGGCGGAACCCAGGCGCTCCAGGACCCGGTCGGTCCATGAGTGGTCGAGGTTCTGCTCGGCGTAGAACTCGGCGATCCGGGATTCGTACTCGGCGATCCGCTCGGCCTGCCCGGTCGCGTCGTAGGTCTCCTCGTGCAACACGGCGGCCTGCGGGAGTCGCGGTTTGACGCGGGCGTCCTCGCTGGGGTCCGGGACCCCGAGTACGAGGCCGACCACCGGGAACACCCCTGGCGGCAGTGACAATTCGGCCGCGACCTGTTCTGGGTTGTTGCGGATCGCACCGATGTAGACGGTGCCCAGGCCCAGGGATTCGGCCGCCGTCACCGCGTTCTGCGCGGCCAGCGCCGCGTCCAGGAAGGCCACGAAACTCGACTCCAGGAAGTCGGCGCCCTCCAGCGGGACCCCGCGCTCGACCGCCAGCCCGCGCAGCCGGGCCAGATCCGCTGTCCAGACCAGCAGCACCGGGGCCTGCCGGATGTGTTCCTGGTCGCCGGCGAGGGCGGCGAGCCGGGCCTTGCGTTCGGGATCGCGGACCGCGATCACGCTCCACACCTGCAGATTGGAGGACGTCGGCGCGGACTGGGCGGCCGAGACAATCAGGCGCAGCACCTCATCGGGCACCGGATCGGGGAGATAGCGGCGGACCGAGCGGTGCTCGTGCAGCACCTGCAGCACCGGGTTCCATTCCGGGGGCGAGGTCGGATCGGGGTCACGATAGCGTTGCGCCACCAGCTGATCCGGGGAAACGACGATCTGAGTCATACCGCGTATCGTGGCCGCCGCCGTCGCCCGAGTCAGGCATTGACCGCAGCTCGAGCCGAACACCGCGCGGCCAATTCTGCTCTCCGCCACAGTATTTCCGCACGATCAGCCTGATCGCAACCGTTGACCGCGGCACCGTGCACGGGCCAGTGTGCGTGAGGGGCGCACGCCGGTCCGGCGTGGTGGCAGGCACGAGAACGGAGACCGAGGACCATGGCGACACCACTGCACCTGGGTGCGGCGCTCGACGGCGCGGGCTGGCATCCGGCGGCTTGGCGAGAACCGAACTCCCGGCCCGCCGAGCTGTTCGGCGCGCGCTACTGGACCGACCTGGCCGCCCTCGCCGAACACGGGCTGCTGGACTTCGTGACCATCGAGGACAGCCTGGCCGTGCCGCCGACGCCCGACGGCGCGGTCGACCGGGTCCGGGCCCGCCTGGACGCCGAACTGATCGCCGCCCGCCTCGCGCCGGTGACCAGCCACCTCGGGCTGGTCCCGGTGGTCACCACCACCCACACCGAGCCCTTCCACGTCTCCAAGGCGATCGCCACGCTCGACTACACCTCGCGCGGCCGGGCCGGATGGCAGGCCCGGGTGTCGGCGACCGCGGCCGAGGCCGCCCATTTCGGCCGTCGCGTCATCGCCGACCCCAGCACCGCCGAGCTCGCCGAAGCCGTTGCCACGGGCCGGTTCCCGGATGCGGTGGGCGAGTTGTTCGACGAGGCGGCCGACGCGGTCGAGGTGGCGCGCCGGCTGTGGGACAGCTGGGAGGACGACGCCGAGATCCGCGACGTCGCCACCCGGCGTTTCATCGATCGGGACAAACTGCACTACGTCGATTTCGAGGGGCGCTTCTTCAGTGTGCGCGGCCCGTCCATCACCCCACGTCCGCCGCAGGGCCAGCCGGTGGTGACCGCACTCGCGCACGCGCCCCTGATCTACGAATTCGCCGCGCGCGGTGCGGATCTGGTGTTCGTGACCCCGACCCTGGAGGAGGGGCCCGCACCGCTGCTGAGTCAGGTGGCGGCGGCCGCGCAACGCGTCGGGCGCGAGGGTGAACCGCTGCGGGTCTACGCCGACCTGGTCGTGTTCCTCGACACCGACGACGCGACCGGACCGCAGCGACTCGCTCGCTTGAACGCCCACACCGGCAGTGAATTCGGTTCCGACGCGGCGATCTTCGCGGGCAACGCCGAAGCGCTCGCCGATCTGCTGATCGCCTGGCACGACACCGGCGTCGACGGCGTGCGCCTGCGGCCGGGGGTGGCCGTCGACGACCTGACCGCCATCGCCGCGGACCTGGTGCCGATCCTGCAGCGCCGCGGCCGATTCCGGACCGGCTACGCCGAGACCACCCTGCGGGGCCTGCTCGGCCTGCCCACCACCGTCCCCAACCGCTACGCGAACGCCTGAGCGAGGCCATCCATGAGCACATCCCGTAAGCAGGTCATCCTCGGCGCCTACCTCGGTGGGGTGAACCATCACACCGCCTGGTGGCATCCCCGGGCCGGCAGCCAGATCGACTTCACCTCCTTCGAACACACCGCCCGCACGGCCGAACGCGGCCGGTTCGACTTCTTCTTCCTCGCCGAAGGACTCATCCTGCGCGAGCGCGCCGGGCAGATCTTCGATCAGGACATCATCGGACGCCCCGACACCCTCACTGTGCTGGCCTCCCTCGCGGCGGTCACCGAGCATCTCGGGCTGGCGGGCACCATCAACACCACCTTCAACGAGCCCTATGAGCTGGCCCGCCAGTTCGCCAGCCTCGATCACCTCTCCGGCGGCCGGGCCGCGTGGAACGTGGTCACCTCCTTCGACGCGTTCACCGGGCAGAATTTCCGGCGCGGCGGCTACCTCGACCCGGCCGACCGTTACGCCCGCGCGGAGGAGACGCTCAATGCGGTACGCGCGCTGTGGGATTCATGGCGCGACGACGATGTGGTAGCCGATCCGAGCTCCGGTCGCTTCCTGGCCCGCGCCGACGCCGGGGAATTCGCCTTCCACGGCACCCAATTCGACATCGCCGGTCGCTTCACCGTGCCGCGCAGCCCGCAGGGGCGGCCGGTGATCTTGCAGGCGGGCGTGTCGCCGCAGGGCCGGGACTTCGCCGCCGCGAACGCCGACGCCATCTTCTCCCCCTACGGCAAACTGCCCGAGGCGGCCGAGTTCTATCGCGACGTCAAGGCGCGCGCCGTGGCGGCGGGCCGCTCACCCGACGACATCAAGATCCTGCCGTCGGCGAGCTTCGTGCTGGGCGACACCGAAGCCGAGGCGATCGAGAAGCATCACGCCATCCGCGACGAGCAGGTCACCGGCCAGACCGCCCTGATCCTGCTGGAGCAGATCTGGAACCGCGACCTCTCGGGCTACGACCCCGACGGCCCCGTACCGGCCATCGACCCGGATCCCGATGCGCCGCCGATCATCCAGGGCCGCGCCTTCGTCCACCAGGACCGCTTCGCCACCGCACGACGACTACGCGAGGTCGCCGAGGCCAAGAAGCTGACCCTGCGCGAGGTCGTCATCGACCAGTTCGAACGCGGCCCCCTGGTCGGCACCCCCGCCCAAATAGCCCAGCAGATAGACGATTTCGTCGCCAACGACGGCTCCGACGGCTTCATCCTCGGATCCCACCTGGTGCCCTGGGGCCTCGACGACTTCGTCGACCAAGTAGTCCCCCTCCTACAGGACCGAGGCGTGCTCCGCGCCGACTACACCGGCACCACACTCCGCGACAACCTCGGACTACCACCGGTCCAGCCCGAAACCTCCCCTCGCCGGCACGCAAGCGCTGGGCGATGAATTAGCAGCGGCATCGGTTCGGCCAGATGTGCCTGTAAATGCTGGTCACGCTGCGGGCGGCTACGCGGGTGACCGGATCGCACGAATCGGGGTTGTGAGAGCGACCGTGAGCGCCAGGCTGGTCGCGATCGTTAGTGCCGCCAGCGATTTCGACGCGTCGGAGAAGGAGAAGCCGGTGGCCGAGATGGTTGGCTGGAGTGCGGTTGTG
>NZ_JBSGBY010000718.1:0-3917 GCF_053601505.1 Nocardia sp. NPDC004722 | reverse complement strand
GAGGGTCCGGCAGCGCCGCGGGGCGGCCTGGCCGCCAATATGCTCAAGCGTCAGGGTGCTCCGGGCGGCATGCCGCCGCGGCCGGGCGCCCCGGGGGAGCCGGGTGCCGCGCCGCGCGGACCGGGCCAGGGGAATCTGCCGCAGCCGGGTCAGTCCGGTGCGATGCCGCAACGCAATCCGTCGGTCGGTCTGCCGCCGCGTGAGGGTGCTCCGGGTGGAGCGGCTCCGGGTGGTCTGCCGCAGCGTGATTCGGCCTCGGGTGGTCTGCCCACCCGTCAGCCGGGTGCCAATGGTGCGCCGGGCCGGGAGTCCGGTCTGGGTCAGCCGCCGCGCCCGGCCGCCCCCGGTGGTCTGCCGCAGCGTGATCCGGGCACCAATGGCGCGCCGCAGCGTGGCGCGGATTCGGGCCCGACCCGTCGCGAGCCCGCCGCCGGTGGTCTGCCGCAGCGGGACGCGGCTCCGGGTGGTCTGCCGCCGCGTGATGGCGCTCCGGGTGGTTTGCCCCAGCGTGATGCCGCTGCCGGTGGTCTGCCGCAGCGTGATTCGGCCTCGGGTGGTTTGCCCACCCGTCAGCCGGGTGCCAATGGTGCGCCGGGCCGGGAGTCCGGTCTGGGTCAGCCGCCGCGTCCGGCCGCCCCGGGTGGCCTGCCGCAGCGTGGCGCCCCCGCGCCGCGCGACGGGTCCAACGGTCTCGCCGCACAGCAGGATTCGGACAAGCCGGGCCTGCCCCAGCGCGATGCGATTCCGCCCCGCGATGGTGGCCTGCCTCAGCGCGACGGGATCCCGCCGCGTGACGGTGGTCTCCCGCAGCGCGGTGCGGCCGCCAACGGTGGCCTGCCCCAGCGCAGCGCTCCCGGCGCGGATCCGTTGTCGGGCGGCCTGACTCAGCGCGATCCGCTGTCCGCTGGCCGGGACCCCTTGGCCGGTGGCCGGGATCCGCTCGCCGGTGGTCTGCCGCAGCGTGGACCCGGTGGTCTGCCCCAGCGTGGCGACGCCGGTAACGGTGCGCCGCAACGGGAATCCCTCGGTGGTCTGCCGCAGCGTGGCGCCAAGCCGGATCCGCTGTCGGATCCGCTGCCGCAGCGGGATCCGCTGGGCGGGCCCCTGCCGCAGCGTGGTCTCAACGGCCTGCCGCAGCGGGATCCGGGTTCGGTGCTGCCGCAGCGTCCGACCCCGATTCCGGGAGTCGGCCTGCCGCAGAACGGTTCCGACGGTGTCAAGGAGCCCGGACGTCACAGCTTCCGTTCCAATCCGCAGAAGGCGGCGTCGTTCTTCCAGACGCGCTTGCAGCCCGCGGAGGAGGGCGCCGACCCGATCATGGGCGGCACGCCGATTTTCGCGGAGATGATGTCGGCGTGGCTCTCGGATCCGAATGCCGATCGCTCCCAGGTGGCCTCGTCGTTTGAGTCGCCGGGTGATGAGGGCTGGCAGGCCGCGCAGCGGGCCATCGAGGTCACCCCGGACAAGCGGACGGCAGCCGGTCTGCCGCAGCGTGATCCCGGTAACCGACTTGTGCCCGGCGGTGTCAACGGAAACGCTGACAAGGCGGCCCACCGAGACCCAGAATCCATCAGGTCAAGTCTGAGTCGTCATCAGCAGGGCGTCCGGGATGGCCGCGCGATGAAAGCTATGAACCTAACCGGAGATAAAGGAGACCGATGAACCCCGATCTAGGTGGTACGAAGCGTCAGCTGGATTGGCTGGTTTCGAATTTCGCCAATGAGGTTCCCGGCGTTGCGCATGCGGTCCTGGTATCCGCTGACGGCCTGCTGATGGCCGCGAGTGCGCAGCTGCCCGTGGACCGCGCCGAACAGCTGTCCGCGGTGACCGCGGGGCTCGCGAGCCTCTCGGTGGGTGTGTCGAACTTGTTCGAGGGCGGCACCGTGTTGCAGTCGGTGGTCGAGATGGAACACGGCTACCTGCTGCTCATGGCGGTCGGCGACGGCTCTTACCTGGCGGTGCTCACGAACACCTCGTGCGACATCGGCCAGGTGGGCTACGAAATGGCGTTGTTGGTCGAGCGAGTGGGCCAGACAGTCCAGGCCACACCTCGCGTCACGATGGGTTCCTGATGGCGGGATGGACATAGACAACGAACGCGTTGGGAGCGCCGAACCGAGCCTGGTTCGCCCCTATTCACTGACGGCCGGTCGCACCCGGCCGAAGGTGGAGCTCGCCTTGGAGGCGCTCGTCGCATCGCATCCGGTCGCCCTCGAGCGGCAGTTCGAACTCACCAATATCGAGACGTCAATCGTGGAGTTGTGCAGAGAATCGCCGTCGGTTGCCGAAGTAGCCGCGCGACTGGGCATTCCGCTCGGTGTCGCGCGGGTGCTGGTCGCCGACCTCATCGACGCCGGCCATGTGCGGGTATCGGCGACATTGAAAGACGATTCCAGCGACGATGAACGTCGCGAGCTGATCGAAAGGGTTCTCAGTGGACTCCGGCGTATTTGATTCGACGACACAGGTCGACACGCGCACCAGTAAGCCCACGTCGGCCAAGATCGTCGTGGCCGGTGGTTTCGGTGTCGGCAAGACCACCCTGGTCGGTGCCGTGTCGGAGATCGTTCCGCTGCGCACCGAGGCTTTGGTGACCAATGCCAGTGTGGGCGTGGACTCCCTGACCGGAGTTCCGTCGAAGGCCACCACCACGGTGGCCATGGACTTCGGCCGTATCAGCCTGGCCGATGACCTGGTGCTGTATCTGTTCGGTACGCCCGGCCAGTACCGCTTCTGGTTCATGTGGGACGACTTGATCAAGGGTGCCATCGGCGCGGTGGTGTTGGTCGACACCCGCCGGTTGGAGGACAGTTTCGCCGCCGTCGACTACTTCGAGGCGCGCAACCTACCCTTCCTGGTGGCCATCAACGAATTCGATGATGCGCCACGGTATCCGGTCGAGGACATCCGCCAGGCCCTGGCGGTGCCCGCGGACGTGCCGATCCTCTCGATCGACGCCCGTCGCCGGGAACCGGTGAAGCAGGCCCTGGTCGCGGTCACCGAGTACGCCCTGCGCAAGGTCGTCCAGGGGTACTGAACACACCCGGCGACTGACGTCAGCGGTAGCGACGTCACACCCGGTTAAGCTCGCGCCGTGAAGATCTCGGCGCGGGAGCTGCTCGGCGAATTGCTCGATCCCGGTTCCTTCGTGAGCTGGGATCGGCCACCCGTGGTGGTGGCTGCCACGCCGGAGTATCGCGCGGACATGCTGGCTGCCGCGGCAACGGCGGGTACCGATGAAGCGGTCCTCACCGGGGAGGGGTTGCTGCGCGGACGGCGGGTCGCCGTGATCGCGTGCGAGTTCGCCTATCTCGCGGGGTCGATCGGGGTGGCCGCGGCCGAGCGCATCGTGTCCGCGGTGGAGCGCGCCACCGAGCTGGGTCTGCCGCTGCTCGCATCGCCGACCTCCGGCGGCACCCGAATGCAGGAGGGCACAGTCGCTTTCGTGCAGATGGTGAAGGTGGCGGGGGCCATCGCGGTGCACAAGGCGGCGGGTAATCCGTATCTGGTGTACCTGCGCGATCCGACCATGGGTGGGGTATTCGCCTCGTGGGGGTCGTTGGGGCACATGACTTTTGCCGAACCCGGCGCACTGGTCGGCTTCCTCGGCCCGCGGGTGTACAAGGCCCTGTACGGGAGGAAGTTCCCCGAGGGCGTGCAGACGGCCGAGAACCTTTATCGCAGTGGGGTTATCGACGGCGTCGTCTCGGTGCCGATCTTCCGCCGCATCGCGCACCGGGTACTCACGGTGTGCTGCGACCCGCCGGCCCCGCTGCCCGAGAACGCAAGCAGCCCAACGCCGCCCGGCCGGGGCTCGTTCCTGGCGGGCCCGCAGGAGCGCAGCGGTCCGGCCGTGCTGGACACCGTCGAGGTGCACGCCTGGCAGACGGTGCTGAACTCCCGTCGCGCCGATCGCC
>NZ_JBSGBY010000717.1:0-3932 GCF_053601505.1 Nocardia sp. NPDC004722 | reverse complement strand
GTAGGGATTCGGCGTGTAGGTAGGGGTCGTTGGCGGCCCACATCGGGTCGTTGGGGGCGCCGTACATGTTGGCGGCGTCGCCGCCGCCGAAGGCTACGGTGATGCGGACGAAGGCTTGGCCGATCGGGTCGGCGATGCGGGCGCAGCCGCTGTAGGCCGCCACCGAGCGGTAGAGGCCGGGTTTGGCGATGGGGAGCTGCAACACCGAGGTGCCCGACATCGATACGCCCGCAAGGCCGTTCACGCCGGAGGTGCCCAGGGCGGCGTCGATGAGCGGGGGTAGTTCCTCGGTCAGGTAGGTGGTCCATTTCATGACGCCCAGGCGTGGATCCGGTTGCCGCCAGTCGGTGTAGTAGGAGGCCGCACCGCCCATCGGCTGCACCACGTTGACGTTCTTGTCGGCCAGGAAGTCGAACACGTCGGTGCGGCGGGCCCAGGAGGCCGCGCCGGTGCCGCCGCTGCCACCGCTGAGCATGTAGAGCACCGGGCGCGGCGCGGAGGTGTCGGCGGGGCGTTGCACCTCGACCGGGAAGTCCGCGTTCATGGCGGCGGAGTGGACGGTGAACTCGAGGTGGCGGCCGTCGAGGACGTGGACGGCCATGATGCTCGAACCGTCCGGCGACGTCGGTGAGTCGGCCGGATCGTCGGTCTCGGCCACGTCCGGTTGCGCGGCGGCGGGGAGGTCGAACGGGCTGGCGGACAGCGCGATCGGAACCACCGCGGCCAGCACTGCCACGCTGCACATGATCGAGCGGATTCGCACGTCCGGGGTCCTGGTTCTCGTGTGCCGCCGGGCGCGCGCGGCCCGGCGGCGGTGCTTGCGACGGCGTCGACCGCCGCGCCCCGATCTGGTGCGCATCGGGCACGCGGCGGCGAGTCTGACAGTCGCCCGCTAACGGGAGGTTTCGACTTGCTGTCGCGCAGCGGGCAACTCGCGCACCGGCGGCTCAGCTCAGGGTGAGCAGTTTCGCCGTGCCGGAGACGACGGTCTCGCTGCGATCCACCAACGCCACCCGCACCTGCACGCCCGCACCGGACGCGAGGGGCGTCTGACCGGGTGTGGCGGTGAGCGCGATGGTGGCGTTGTGCTGGGAGCCGTCGCAGGTGACCGCGCTCTGGCTGCCGGTCGCGGCGGGCCCTTCCGCGTTCGGGTCGCCGACCATGGCGTCGATGCTGGCGACGCCCGCGGAGGATTCGCAGGTGTACTCGATGGCGACCGACGACGCGGTGGCCGAGTCGACGGCGACCGAATTGGCGGCGAAAGCCGGTGCCGCACCGACTATTCCGGCTCCACCCAAGACCGCCAGGGCGGTGAGCACACCCGCCGAACGCCGCTGATTCCGAATGGTGAGCATGAGTTTCGTTCCTCCTGAGCCTCGGACGGACGAAAAGCTGACATACCGGGAAAAACGTGCGGTCTGGTTCGCACCGCCGCTCACCATGGTCCAACCCGTGGCCCCGATCGTGTGGGAGACCCGCACCGCGCGGCGCGTCACGCCCCGGCGCGATCGGACCGCCACCGCCGGGTGACCCGGCCGATCTCGGTCACCGGAGCCTCTCCATACAGCCATTCGCGTGCGATGCGATGCCAGTTGTTGCTGGCCCGCAACTGCCCGAGGGCGGCGAAGGTGAGCAGGTCCGCGCGGCGGGAGAAGACGTGTTCGGGCGGCAGCAGCTGCCGGCGCAGACCCCGGAACTCGGCCGAGCGCGGGTCGATGGCGAGCACCACCGCGGTGGTGGCCAATTCCGGCGTGACGGTGATCTCCTCGTCGAGCAGGTGCCAGCCCGCGGCGGCCCAGACGTAGTCCAGGACCTCCTGTCCGGTGACGCCCGCGCCGGGATCGATGATGCCGCGCCCCACCCAATGGTCGTAGAGGAAGTCGCCGCGCCGCTCGCACGCGGCCCGAAGTCCGGTGCGCTCGTATTCCACATCTACGGCGTTCATCCGGTGGTACAGGCCGAAATCCACGAAACCCACGCGCCCGCTCGCGTCCAGCAGGATATTGCCGGGATGCGGATCGCCGCAGAACTCGTGGTCGGCGAACAACCCGCTGATGTAGAAGCGGTAGACGAGTTCACCGATGTGGTCCCGATCGGCGTCGGGTAGCGCCCGCATGCCCTCGAAGGACTCCCCTTCCACGAACTCGGTGACGAGAACCTGCTGGGTGCAATACTTTTCGACGCTGTCGGGCACCACGATGAACGGGTGGCCACGGTAGCGGGCCGCGACCCGATGCTGGGTGCGGGCCTCGCGCGGATAGTCGAGTTCGCCGCCGATATTGTCGGTGATCTCGTCGAGCACCGCGGCATCCCCGGCACTGGGCAGCACGGCCTTCAAAAGCCCGCTCAGCATGCGGAGATTGCGCATATCCGCCCGGACGGCGTCGTCGACCCCCGGATACTTCACCTTCACCGCCACCGCGCGGCCGTCCCGCAACCGCGCCCGATACACCTGCCCGATCGACGCCGCCGCCACCGGAGTCTCGTCGAATTCCGCGAACACCCGCGACAACGGCCCCAGATCGTGCTCGAGCACCGCGCGCATCCCGCTGAACGGCACCGCGGGCGCACGGTCGCGCAATTCGGCGAGCTTGTCGCGGAACAGTTCCCGATGCGACTCCGGCACCAGGTCCAGATCCAGCACCGAGAGCATCTGCCCCAGCTTCATGGCCGCGCCCTTCATGCTGCCGAGCACGGTGACCAGTTGCTGCGCGGCCTGCAGCGAGGAGCGTTCCGCGAGAACGCGGCGGGCTTCCTCGGGTCGCCCGATCATCGACAGCCGGGTGCCGAGCCCGCGTGCGGCCTGCCCGGCGGCCAGCCGCCCGAGACGACCGCCGCGCGTGATGCGGCCCGTGGGTAGTTGGTGGGCCAAGAGATCCTCCACGCCGTTGTGACGCAACAACATACCCGACCGGTTTCGATGTTCGAGGGCTAAGCTGAGCATCGCTCATTTTTCACCAAGGAGGCCGCGATGCCGCCCAAGGCCGTGCGCAACCGCCGCCGTCCGACCCAGCAGCGTTCCAAAGCCACCCGCGAGCACATCCTCGACACCGCGGCCCGCCTGTTCGGTGAGCGCGGCATCGCCGACACCTCGACCAACCGGATCGCGGCCGAGGCCGGGGTCAGCATCGGCACGCTGTACCGGTATTTCTCCGATCGCGGCGTCATCGTGGAGGAATTGCTCGGCCGACTGCTCGAGAACATCGAACGCCGCTTCACACAATGGGTTTCGGGACTCTCGCGCCCACCGGCGACGCCGTTGTTCTCCCACGGTGAGCAGCTCATCACCGAATTGCTGGAAGTGTTCACCGAGGAATTGGTGGCCAACGCGAAACTGGTGCGCGCGCTGGTGGCCGGTGTGCAGTTCTACAGCAGCGGCCTGCCCGAGTTCGAGCCCCGGCTGCGATTGCTGGTGAAGGTGCTGCTGATCCAGATTCTCGGCCCCGGCGACGATCACCGCTACGACATGATGACCTTCGTGCTCATCAATACCGGGTTCGCCGGAGTGCTGCGGGTCTCGGCGCTCGAGGTGGGCAGTCAGGAACGGCAGGAGGCCATCGCCATGACCGCCCGGATGCTGTCGGCGTGGATCGAGGCCGAGTCCCGGACGCCCGGTGCCGCATCAGCGCGGCAGGGCGGGTCAGAGCCCTCCGCCGCCGCCCAGCAGCCACGGGTTGAACGTGCAGTCGAGGGTGGGGTGCTGCACGGGATCGAGCGCGCGTAGCACGATCGACAGCGCCCGCGGCGAGTACATCATCGTCAGGTGATCGGAAACATCCTGCTCACAGCCGTCCTGGAGGGTGATGTTCGAAACCTGGGCTCCCGGACCAGCTTTCAGGAACGTGAGGTCGTAGGGGTTGGTGATCTCGTCGTAGCGGGTGCCGATCACCGTGTAGTCGATGCCCGGCATCGTGTCGCCGCCGACATTGAGC
>NZ_JBSGBY010000716.1:0-3940 GCF_053601505.1 Nocardia sp. NPDC004722 | reverse complement strand
GGGTGGCGCAGCGGGCACAGTCGGCGAGGGCCGGTGCCCAGCCCGCGAAACCCATGGCGCGCAACAGGAATGCGTCGAGGATCAGTTCGTGGGGTTGCCGGGCCAGCGCGATGGCGCGCAACGCGCCCGCGGTGAGGGTGTGCAGGCCGGGCGCGGGCGCGCCCTCCTCGCCCGCCAGGCGTTCAGCGGTTTCGAGGACCGCGCAGGCGGTGGTGTAGCGCCCATAGTCGGCGACGATGTCGGCGGCGAAGGTCTCGACCGTGTGCACCTGGGTAACGGTGTCGAGATTGCGGCCGGGATGCAGCTGCACATCCACATAGGCGAACGGTTCCAGCCGCGCCCCGAACTTGGAGCGGGTCCGCCGCACCCCCTTCGCGACCGCACGCACCAAACCGTGCTGCCGGGTCAGCAACGTGACAATGCGGTCCGCCTCGCCCAGCTTGTGCTGGCGCAACACCACCGCATGATCCCGATACAACCGCACCGCAACAGTCTTGCACGCGCGACCGACCACGCGACGCCGAGTCACCGGGCGTGTGCGATTAGAACTTCGTTGGTCCGCGATTGGCCGCGCGTTCGATGCTCACCCCGACAGCCGGACCCAGCCCACACGGCCCACCGGAGGACAACATGCCACGCCGCACTCCCGCCGCCAGCTCACGATGGGCGGCAGCCACCTCCGCACCCCGCACCCTGCGTTCTCCGCACCTCGCCCGCCGCGTCGAAGCCGCCTGCACCTGCACCCCGACCAACCACGCACCGGCGAACACCACACCGATGTGCAGGTGCCACCGGTGACACGCCACGCACACCCGTCGCGACGCCATCCGGCGCGCGTGGTCCGCTGCCGACGCGGTTGATCAGTCGTGCACCGAGATCCGGCCCCGGAGGCGGGCCGGATCGTCTGACACATCGGCCGCGCCCTGCCCGCGCCGCCGATGAGGCGTGATCGGCCACTGCCCGGCCGATCACGCCGTCCGACGTTGGACGTGTGACCAGAATCGCGCTAGGTTACCCACGGGTACGAAAGAGACGGGATTCACATGACGATGGCGTCGGTCGGCGAACTCGGGTTGGTCGAGCTCGCAAAGGCATTGGCGGATGGTGAAGTCACCTCGGTGGAGGTGACGACGGCCGTGCTGGATCGGATCGAGGCCAGTCAGCAGGGGCTCAATGCGTTCCGGATCGTGCGACGGGCGGAGGCGCTGGCCGAAGCCGCCGAGGCCGATCGCAAACTCGCTGCCGGGCAACGGGATCCACTACTCGGTGTGCCGCTGGCCATCAAGGACGACACCGATCTCGCCGGGACGCCCACGGCTTTCGGTTGTGGCGGCGACTTCCCCGCGAAAACCGAAGACGCGGAATCGGTTCGGCGGTTGCGCGCGGCCGGGGCGGTGATCGTCGGCAAGACCAATACCTGTGAGCTGGGGCAGTTGCCGTTCACCAGCGCGGATGCCTTCGGGCACACTCGCAATCCGTGGAGCGCCGAGCACACCCCGGGCGGCTCGTCCGGTGGTTCCGGGGCGGCGGTGGCGGCCGGATTGGTGCCCGCCGCACTGGGTTCCGACGGTGCGGGCTCGGTGCGCATCCCCGCCGCGTGGAACAACCTCGTCGGCATCAAACCGCAGCGCGGGCGCATCTCCACTTGGCCGCTGCCGGAAGCCTTCTACGGGCTCACCGTGAACGGCCCGCTCGCCCGCACCGTCGCCGACGCCGCCCTGCTGCTGGACGCCGCCGCCGGACCGCATCCCGGCGACCTGCACACCCCGCCCGCCGTCCGCGTCTCCGACGCGGTCGGCCGCGATCCGGGCCGCCTGCGCATCGCCCTGTCGCTGCGAATCCCGTTCACCGCCACCAGGACCGCACTGGATCGCGAGGTCGAGGCCCGCGTCCACGCCACCGCGAGCACCCTGCGCCGCCTCGGCCACGAGGTCACCATCGCGGATGTGCACTACGGCGTCCTGGCGGGCGCGAGCTTCCTCCCCCGTTCACTGACCGGCGTCGATCAGGCCCTGAAGCGTCTCCCCGGCGCGCAGGTCGACCCCCGCACCACCCACAACGCCGCCGTCGGCCGCCTGCTCTCCCCGCTGCTGTTCGCCGCCCGCCAGGCAGAACCCCTGCTGCGCAATCGAATCGGCCGCATCTTCAACGACTTCGACCTGGTTCTGGCCCCCACCACCGCCACCCCGCCCCCGGGCGTCACCGAAATCGACGGCATCGGCAACTGGGCCACCGACGAACTCATCACCGCCGCGTGCCCGTACACCTGGCCCTGGAACGTCCTGGGCTGGCCCGCCGTCAACATCCCCTCCGGCTTCACCGCCACCGGCCTCCCCGTCGGCTCCCAACTGATGGGCCCCGCCAACTCCGAACCCCTCCTGGTCTCGGTCGCCGCCCAACTGGAATCCGAACTCCAGTGGCAGAAGGCCCGCCCCACCACCTGGTGGTGAAACACCGAGTGGCACATCCTGGAGGAGGTTTGTCCGATTCCCCCTCCAGGATGCGCCACTCGGCGGCTAGGTCGGTTAGAAGCCGAGCTTGCCTAGTTGCTTCGGGTCGCGTTGCCAGTCCTTGGCTACCTTTACGTGGAGGTGGAGGTAGATGCGGACGCCGAGGATGTGTTCGATTTGTTTGCGGGCGTTGGTGCCTACCTCTTTCAGGCGGGCGCCGCCCTTGCCGATGATGATGGCCTTTTGGCTGGGGCGTTCGACGTAGAGGAGGGCGTGGACGTCTAGCATGCCCTCGTGGGAGCGGCTGCCCTCGGTTTCGGTGTCGTCGTTCTCCTCGCGTTCGAGGACTTCCTCGATCACCACGGCCAGGGAGTGCGGGAGCTCGTCGCGGACACCTTCGAGGGCCGCCTCGCGGATGAGCTCGGCCATGAGGACTTCCTCGGGCTCGTCGGTGAGCTCGCCGTCGGGGTAGAAGGCGGGGCCCTCGGGCATCTGGGAGGCGATGACGTCGATGAGCACCTCGACCTGCTCGCCCTTGACCGCGGACACCGGGACCACCTCGGCCTCGGGGCCGAGCAGCGCGGAGACCGCCATGAGCTGGTGGGCGACCTGGTCGCGGCTCACCTTGTCGATCTTGGTGACCACGCCGAGCAGGGTCGTCTTCGGGGCCATGGTCTTGATCTGCTCGACGATCCAGCGGTCGCCGGGACCGATCTTCTCGTCGGCCGGAATGCAGACCGCGATGACGTCGACTTCCGAATACGTATCGCGCACCAGGTCGTTGAGCCGCTGGCCGAGCAGCGTGCGCGGGCGGTGCAGACCGGGGGTGTCCACCAGGATCAGCTGCGCGTGCTCACGATGCACGATGCCGCGAATGGTGTGCCGGGTGGTCTGCGGACGCGAGGAGGTGATGGCGATCTTCTGCCCCACCATGGCATTGGTCAGCGTGGACTTGCCGGTGTTCGGCCGCCCCACGAAACATACGAAGCCGGAACGGAATTCGACCTCCGCACCCTGATTGTCCTGGCCGCTCACTCGAACACCTCCGATTCCGTATCCAGATCCAGCGCCGACGGGACATCCCGCTCGCCCGCCGCATTGCCCGCCTCGGGCCGCAGCGCCGAGATGGGATTCTCGACGCCGTAATCGGCGTCGGCCTCCAGCACCTCGAACACCGAGCCCTTGGCATCGGTGAAAATGACTCGCGCGGAAGGCGATACCTCGCGCACCGCCGAAACACCGGGATCGGACAGCTTGCCCGCGACCACCACGGCCGCCTCGAAACCTTCGATCCCGCTGGAGATCCCGGCCGCGACGGCGGCCTGCAACGCGGTCAGCCGCAGCGCCGTCAACTCGACCGTCCCGGCCGCGTAGGTGCGCCCGTCGGTGTCGCGCACGGCCGCGCCGCCGCTGCCACCCGTGCGGCCCATGGCGCCACGGGCGAGGACCAGCAGCTTGTTGTCCTCGGCATCCAGTTCAGTCATCGGCCT
>NZ_JBSGBY010000715.1:0-3946 GCF_053601505.1 Nocardia sp. NPDC004722 | reverse complement strand
GCCCAGGGCTTCGATCATCTTGACCAGATTCATCGGCACCCCGCCCGCGGCCGCCCCGGCCAGCCGCAGTTCGGGCGCGTAGCGCGGTTGCAGCGCCGCGGCCCACGCGGTCGCCATGCCGCCGCCGGAATAGCCCAGCAGCGCAACTGGACTCGTATCCAGCCCGAACTCGTGGACGCGGCGCAGCGCGCGAATGCCGTCGAGGGTGATCATGCCGCCCAGCCGGGCCGCACCGTAGGCGATGGTCGGACCCAGATGGTCGGGCAGCGCGATCGACCAGCCGTGCAGCAGCAGGCCGTTGAGGATCGGGGCCTCCCGCACCACCAGGTTCGGGTCCTGCGTATAGAGCACATGGGACACCGCGCATTGGGTGCCCAGCGCGTTGATGATGTGCTGATACGACAGCAGAGGCGCGCCGGGGACCGCGGCGACCGGGCGCAGCAGGGTGGTGGTCGCGGCGATCGGATTGCCCGCGGAATTGGTGGAGCGGAACTTCACCAGCGTCACCGTGACGCCCGGGAAAGTCGGCAGGGGCGGCATCGCCCGCACCGCGAGGACGTCGCCGGGTGCGGCGGCCGCGAGATCGGCCGGGGCTTGATAGAACGGATCGGGATCGGGGGTGGGGTAGAGAGGTGACGCGCCCGCGGTGGCGGCGAAGGCCAGCAGGACGGGCAGTGCACCCAAGAGGGCACCGAGCGCGATCAGACGGCGGACGCGAGAACCGGCCGCGCCGCGACGAATCACGGCGGTCATCACGGACAATTACCTCCCAATGGGGTCGCTACGAAGTTGCCCAATAGCACTGTCGAGCTTCGAGACCGTGCCACCGATGCCGACACGCCGACCGCCCCGATAATTGATCCGCGCTAATCCGTCAGCGCCGCTTCCAGCACCGGCCACGAATCGTGCAAATCCTGCTGCCAATACGGCCAGGAATGCGTGCCTTCCGGATGCAGCACGACCGTCGCCGCCACATCCAGCTCCCGCAGTCGCCGCTGAAACGTCTCGGTGCATCCGCGCACCAGATATTCGAGTACCGCTCCGAAAGTCACCGCCTGCGGCATGAGCGGGTCGGTCAGCGATTCCGGGCCGGGTGTCCCGCTGCCCGCCGAGATATACACCGCCTTGCCGCGCAAGGCGGCCGCACGGGAGAGCGGGTCATGCTCCGCCCAGGCCGGATCGCCGTCGGGGCCCCACATATTGTCCGGGTTGCCGCCCACCCAGCTGATCGAATTGCGAATGGCCAGTTGGGCATTCGCGCTCACGGTATCCAGGCAGCCGCTGAAGGAGGCGAAACCGCGATACAGGTCCGGATACCGGGTGGTCAGCGTCGCCGCCGATAGCGCGCCCATCGACAGCCCGCCGATGGCATTGCGGCCGTTGCCCGCGAAACGCGAGTCGATCAGCGGCGGCAGTTCCCTGGTCAGGAATGTCTCCCACCGCTGCACGCCGCCCAGCCCGGGATCGGGCCGCTCCCAGTCGGAATAGAAGCTGCCGCGCCCGCCGACGGGCAGCACCACATTCACACGCTTATCCGCGAAGAAGGCGGCGATATCGGTCTTCTGTGTCCAATTCGTCTCCCCTGCACCGGAATCCACACCGTCGAGCAGATAGTAGGTGGGGCGTGGCTCGGCATCGGCGGGATGCAGGACGTCCACGGTGACCGTGCGATTCATGGCCGCGGAATACACCGTGAGCCGAGAACGGTTCGCGCTGATGTCCTGCACTCCGGCGAGGACGGAGTCGACGGTCGGATCGGCATGTGCGACGCCGGTCCCCGATATCGACAACACCAGCACGGTGAGTGCCGCGGCCGCGGTTCTTCGCATATCGGCGGTCATCGCTGTCCATTCATCAGGATCCGACTGTCCGAACATTTCGGATGCTAAGTGAAATGAACTCGGCTCAATCGAAGCGACGCCGCGCGAACTTAGCTAACTGTTAGCCAAATCACGGTGACCGGTCAATGCCCGGGCCCGGTGCAGCCCGGCGGGACCAGCCGCCCGGCCAGCAACTGCTCGACCCAGCCATTGGTCAACGGAATCGACAACGCGCCCACCAGGAAATGCTCACCCGGAAACGGCTGCAACCGCACCCGCGCACCGCGCGCGCACCACTCGTCGAACAAATGCCGCGCGCCCTCGAACGGAATCCAGATCTCATCGACCCCGTGGAACAGGAACACCGGCACCGCCGGGGCGACCGCACCCGGCCGGTTCTCCCGCATGATCCGTTGCACCAACGGCAGTTTCGTCGGATCGGGCACATCCGAGAGCTGATCGGCCCGCAGCGGCGCGATCACCCCGAGCGCCGTCTCCTGCGAAATACAGATGTCGCGGAACAGCTTCGCCACCCGCCAGCCGTTGTCATTGAGCAGATCCAGCAGTTCCGGGTACTCGCGCCCCAGCCCCAGCGCCGCCGCCAGCAGCACGCCCGAGGCGAAGTTGCGGCCGTCCATGCGCGGCAGCAGCAGCTCGTAATCCGCCGGAGTGCCGCCGATCATCGCTCCCACCAAGCGAATCTCGGGGGCGTAGGTGGGCGCCAGTTGTGCGGCCCAACTCGTCGCGATCGCGCCGCCGGAATATCCGGTCAGCACCACCGGTGTCTGCGGCCCCAATCCCGGCATCGGCGTGCGGGTCGCCGCGCGGATCGAATCCAGCACGGCGTGACCGCCCATCAGCCCGGCCGCGTACGCCTGTCGTGGGCCCTGATGGTCGGGGATCACGACGGCGTAATTCTTGGCCAGCAGCAACTGGATCGCCAACAGATCCGCCGATACCCCGCGCTTCAACTCCGCGGAGGGCGCGCACGAATGCCCGACCGAGGAGATCGGAATGTTGTAGGACACCAGCGGTCTCGGGCCGGTTCCGCGCCAGGGCGCGTACGGCAGCAGCAACGTCGTCACCACCGGGACCGGATGGTCGTGCGAGTCGGTGGAGCGCACCAGCAGCTCGAGGGAGCGCGCGGTCGGAAACAGCCCGCCCGCCACACGGACGCTCAGCAGCGTCCCGGGCGCTTTCGCCTCGAATCCGGGCTTGGGCGTGTAGAACGGATCGGACCGCGGCGTCGGCATGATGGCGGCCGGATCATGTTGCGGCGCTATGAGATCCACCAGCGGATTGGCATGCGCGGTCGCGGGCACCAGGGCCGTCGCCAGTGCCGCCAGGAGCAATATCCGTATTGCCCGGATTGTCACGATCCCGGATCGTTGCATACCGAATGGTCTCGTTTTCGGATTTGGCTCGGCGCGGCGACGGGAGCTCTCGGCACCCCCGCCGCCAGCAGGGGCACTGGTGGCGGTGACGGCTTGGTTCCGGCGCGGGGCGGGCCTGGTTCTGGCACAGTGTCGGAATGAGGTGGTCGATCGTCCTGGCGGCGGTGCTCGCCCTGACCGCCGGATGCACTGCCGCGCACGGCCCCGACTCACCCTGGCGTGAAGTGCCACTGCCCCAGCACGATGCCCGCATTCTGGAATTCGCGCCCACCGCCGACGGGGTGCTCGCGCTGGGCTCGATCCCCGCCACCGACGGTCGCGCCCCCGCCGCCTGGACCACCACGGACGGCAGCCACTGGAAGACCGTGCCGGTACATGGGGAAAGTCCGTATGCCAAACTCGCCGAACTCATTTCGGCGGGGACAGGCGACCGGACGGTGGTGCTGGGTCAGGCTTTCGGTGGCGCGCACGCCAATCCGCGCATGACCATCTGGAGCGGCGGCGCGGGTGGGCTCACCGAGTACCCGCAGGCCATGGAGATGTTCGGCGGCCCGCACGCCATCGCGGTCAGTGCGGCCGTGGCACTGCGCGGCACAGATCTGCTCATCGGCGACTGGGACGGCCCCGGCGGCCGCTACGGCGACGATGACCGCCGCCCGCTCCGGCTGATCGGCGACGTGGCTTCCGGGAAACATGCGCATTCCTCCCCGTGAGAGACAGACAAACCGACGC
>NZ_JBSGBY010000714.1:0-3948 GCF_053601505.1 Nocardia sp. NPDC004722 | reverse complement strand
CCGGGTGGCCGACCCGTCCCGCCCCGGCGAGATGCTGGTGCGGACCTCGGATCGGGCGCGCTGGACCGTGCGGGGTGAATTGGAGTTCGCCGTGGAGCGGGAGCGGACCGCCATCCGGCCCGCCGCGTCGCCGAGGGGTGCCGAAACCGCCAGTGCCACAGGCGGAGCCGACACCGAGGCGCGGCTGAGCGCCATCCTGGCCGAGCTGCTGGAGTTGGAGGCTGACGAGGTTTCCGGCGAGGACAACTTCTTCGCGCTCGGCGGTGACAGTGTCATCTCCATCCAGTGGGCGGTGCGCGCCAACGAGATCGGGCTGCCGCTCTCGCCGCAGCTGGTGTTCGAATGCATGACCGTCACCGAGCTGGCGGAGGCCGTGGACGCCGCCGTCGCGGCGGGCGTCACCGCCGCCGATATCGCTGCCGCGGCCGGGGTTTCGGCCTCGGAGATGACCACCGCCTTCGGGAACTCGACACCTACCCCGGCGTCGGTGCCCGAACCTGTTGAGCCGCAAACGGTTACCGATGCCCACAGCCATGCCCCCATGAGCGCCTCCGGCCTGAATCAGGACGCCCTGGCCGCGCTCGGTGCCGCCTGGAAGGGCGCGCGGTGAGAGAGGATCAGCCCGTGACCGTCGACCGGTCCAAGCCCGCCGAGATCGAGGACGTGCTGGCGCTGAGCCCGCTGCAGGAGGGCCTGTTCTCGCTGGCCCGCCTGGCCGACGGCGGCGTCGATCTGTACACCATGCAGTTCGTCATCGATATCGGCGGACCGGTGGACATCCCGGTGCTGCGCCGCAGCGTCGAGGCACTGCTGGCGCGGCACCCCAACCTGCGGGCGGCGTTCTGGGATCGGGACCTGCCCAAGCCGGTGCAGATCGTGCCCACCTGGGTGGAACTCCCGTGGACCGAGATCGACGCGCGCCCCGAGGAATTCGACGCCATCGCCGCGGCCGACCGCGAACACGCCTTCGACCTGGGCAAGGGCCCGGCCCTGCGGGTCACCCTGGTGACCCTGCCGGGCGAGCGCCGCCGCATGATCCTCACCACCCACCACATCCTCATGGACGGCTGGGCGGTCGCGGTCTTCTTCCGCGAACTCATCGCGATCTACGAGGCCGGGGGCGAGGCCGCCGCGCTGCCCGCCCCGCGCCCGTACCGCGACTACATCGGCTGGCTCGCCGCCCAGGACACCGCCGCCGCCGACCGGGCCTGGGCCGACTACCTGCGCCCGCTCTCGGGCCCCCTCATGCTCGCCGACGCCGGAGCGGCCGCCGTGGGCACCGCCATCCCGCAGCGCACCCGCCACTACCTCGATCCCGACGAGACCCAGCGGCTCACCCGCTGGGCGCGCGCCAACGGCCTCACCCTGGGCACCGTCATCCAATTCGCCTGGGCCGTCGTGCTTTCGCGGCTCACCGACCGCCGCGACCTGGTGTACGGCACCACCATCTCCGGGCGGCCCGACGCGTTGCCCGGCGTGGAAACCATGATCGGCCTGTTCATCAACACCGTGCCAGCCCGCGTCGTCCTGGACCGCGACACCACCGTCCGCGACCAGTGCCGCACCCTGCAGCGCGAACAGTCCGCCATGCGCGACAACGGCTACCTGAGCCTGTCTGCCATCCAGCGCACCGCCGGGCACGGACCGCTCTTCGACGTCCTGTTCGTCTTCGAGAACGCCCCCATCGGCGCGGCCACCGACCCCCTGGTCACCACGAACGGCACCCGCTTCCTGCCCGTCGCCATGGAAAGCCTGGTGCACTACCCGCTTTCGGTGGTCTCCCACCTCGAGGACAACCGCCTCGTGGTAGCCCTGGAAGCGATCCCCGAGGCCCTCCCGCACCTCCCGATCCCCGAAATCGGCGCGCGCATCCTCGCGGTCCTGCGCCAACTCCCGGACCACGCCGACTCCACCCCCGACGCCCTGGACGTCCTGCTACCCGCCGAGCGGGCAGAGTTGACCGGCGTGATGGACGCGACTTCGCCCGAAGTGCCCGCAATGAATCATGCGCAGCAGCAGGAGATGTCGGCTCGGACCGCCTCGGTGGCGGAGCTATTCGTTCGGCAGGTCGAGGCCGCGCCCGAGGCGTCGGCGTTGAGCACCGCGACCGCGCATTACACCTACCGCGAGCTGCACGAGGCGGCGGGACGCCTGGCCGCCGAACTCACGGCGCGGAGTATCGGCCCGGAATCAGTGGTGGCACTGGCACTTCCGCGCTCCGCCGACTCGATCATCGCGATCCTCGCGACCCTGTACGCGGGCGCGGCCTATGTGCCCGTGGACATCTCGGCTCCGGCCGTCCGGATCACCTCGATGCTGCGCCAGGCCGAGCCCGACCTGATCGTGACGGTCGCCGCGACCCAGCCGACGGTATTCTCCGCCGCGGCGGACCTCTCGCCGTCGGCCGCAGCGGCGCAGTTCCTGGTGCTGGACGAGACCGCCACCGTCGAACGCATTGCCGCGCACCGCGCCATCGCGCCGTGCCCGGTGCATCCGGGGACCCGGGCGTATCTGATCTTCACCTCCGGCTCGACCGGGGAACCCAAGGGCGTCATGGGCACTCACGCCGCGCTGGCCTCCTACTTCGCCGATCACCGCGACCGGGTCTACCGCCCCGCCCGGGCCCGGCTGGGCCGGGCCCTGCGGATCGCGCATGCCTGGTCGCTGAGTTTCGACGCTTCCTGGCAGCCGCTGATCGGGCTGTTCGACGGGCACGCGGTGCACCTGTTCGACGAGGTCGAGATGCGGGACGCGCAGGGGCTCGTCGAGGGGATCGTGCGGCATCGGGTGGACATGATCGATACCTCGCCGTCGATGTTCGCGCAGCTCGAGGCGGCCGGATTGGTCGACGGCGATCATCTGACCGTGCTCGCGCTCGGTGGCGAGGCGATCGGCCCGGCACTGTGGGAGCGGCTGCGGGCATTGCCGGATACGGCGGTCTACAACTGCTACGGGCCGACCGAGACGACCGTCGAGGCGGTTGTCGCCACCGTCAACACCGGTGGGCTGGAGGATCTTTCGCAGGCCGGGCCCGTGCCCGTCATCGGACGCCCGGTGGATCGGATGACGGGCTACGTCCTGGATTCCGCGCTGCGTCCGGTCCCGCGCGGCGTCGTCGGCGAGCTGTATCTGTCCGGCGCACAGCTGACCCGAGGCTATGTCGGCCGGGCCGCGCAGACCGCCGACCGGTTCATCGCCGACCCGTTCCGCGCCGGTGTGCGCATGTATCGCACCGGAGATCTCGTGCGGCGCAATGCGTCCGGCGAAATCGCCTACCTGGGACGCGCCGACGATCAGGTGAAGATCCGCGGGTACCGCATCGAGATCGGCGATATCGAATCCGCCCTGCTGCGCCTGCCGGATGTGGGGGAGGCCGCCGTCGTGGTGGTCACCCGCCCGACCGGGCCGACCCTGGTCGGCTTCGCGGTGGCCGGTGACGCCAACGGGACCGCCTTGCGCGCGGCCCTTTCCGAGCGACTGCCCGCCTACATGGTGCCCGCGCGCATCGTCACCCTCACCGCCCTGCCGGTGACCCCGAACGGCAAGCTCGACGTGCGGGCGCTGACCGCCGCCGGGTTGAGCCTGCTCAGCGAATCCGGATCGGGCACGGTGCCGCGCACCGCGACCGAACGCTCCCTGTGCGCCGCGTTCGCCACCGTGCTGGGCGGCCGCACCATCGGCATCGACGATGACTTCCTCGCGCTCGGCATCGACAGCATCGTCGCGATCTCCCTGGTCGACAAGGCGCGACGCGCCGGATTGCCGATCAGCCCGGCCATGGTGCTGGCCACCCCGACCGTGCGTGACCTGGCGGCGGCGGTGGATGCGCGTGCGGCGCTCCAGGAGTCGGCCCAGGCGGAGCAGATCACCGAGTACGGCGAGGTGCCCGTCACGCCGATCATGCGGTGGATGTACGAGTTTGGCGGCTACCGGCGGCGCAAACACAGC
>NZ_JBSGBY010000713.1:0-3973 GCF_053601505.1 Nocardia sp. NPDC004722 | reverse complement strand
CAAGATTCCCGCCGCCACCCGCACCGCGCTGGCCGCCGTCGCCGCCGAACGCGGCGTGTCCACCTTCATGGTGTTGCACGCCGCGCTCGCGACCGTGCTCGCGCGCCTGTGCAACACCACCGACATCGCCATCGGCACCCCGATCGCCGGGCGCAGCGATCCCGCGCTCGACGAGCTGGTCGGCATGTTCGTCAACACCCTGGTGCTGCGCACCCGGGTGGATCCGGCCGCCGGTTTCGACCGCATGCTCACCGAGGTCCGCGACACCGACCTCAACGCCTTCGCCAATGCCGACGTGCCCTTCGAGCGGCTCGTCGAGGTCGTCAACCCGGAACGCTCCGCGGCCCGGCACCCGCTGTTCCAGGTCATGCTGTCCTACGACAGCAGCCCGGAACTGCGCATCGACCTGCCCGGCGTGGACACCGAGGTCGTCGAGATGGCCACCGACATCGCCAAATTCGACCTGCAGCTGACCGTCCACGAACCCGCCGGAAACCCCGGTGAGGACACGCCGCTCACCGCCGAATTCGGTTACGCCGCCGACGTTTTCGACCATGCCACGGTCGAGGCCATCGCGCGGCGCTTCGGCGCGGTGCTCGCCGCCGCCGTCGCCGACCCGGCCGTCGCCGTCGGCGACCTGCCGCTGCTGGACACCCGCGAGACCGCGAAACTGGTCCCCATCATGGGTTCGCCCGCCGAACCCGCCATCACCCTGGCCCGGCTGCTCACCGACACCGCCGAACGCGTCCCGGACGCGGTGGCCGTGCGCTACCTGGGCACCGACACCACCTACCGGGAGCTCGACGAGCGCTCCAACCGGCTGGCGCGGGTGCTCATCGAACACGGCGCGGGCCCGGAGGTCGTGGTCGCCATCGCGCTGCCGCGCGGCGTCGACAGCATCCTCGCGGTTTGGTCGGTCGCGAAAACCGGTGCGGCGTATGTGCCGATCGACCCGGACTACCCGGCCGACCGCATCGCCCACATGCTCGCCGACTCCGGCGCCATGCTCGCCATCACCGACACCGAACGCCACGCCGACATGCCCGACTGGCCGCGCAATCGGGGACGGCACCGCAAGAACTACGTCGACTGGCTGCTGCTCGGCTCCGAACAGCTGGCCGAGGAATGCGCGCAGTTCCCGGCGACCGCGGTCACCGACGCCGACCGGCATCACCCGCTGCGCACCGGCGGGCCCGCCTACCTGATCTACACTTCGGGCTCCACCGGCCGCCCCAAGGCCGTGGTGGTCACCAACGCGGGCATCGCGTCGCTGGCGCACGAGCAGATGCACCTGTTCAAGGTCACCGATTCGGCTCGGACCCTGCACTTCTCGTCACCGAGCTTCGACGCCTCGGTGCTGGAACTGCTGCTGGGCTTCGCGGCCGGGGCCACCATCGTGGTCGCGCCCGCCGGCATCTTCGGCGGCATCGAACTCGCGCGCATCCTGCGCGAGGAGAAGGTGACGCACGCCTTCGTCACCCCCGCCGCCCTCGGCACCGTCCCCGCCGACGACCTGCCCGACCTCGAGGCCGTCATCGTCGGTGGCGAAGCCTGCCCCGAAGAACTCGTGAAGGTCTGGACCGCACCGGAATCCCGGCCCGGTCTTCCGGCGCGGCGCATGCACAACATGTACGGGCCGTCCGAGGCCACCGTCGCCGCCACCGCCACCGGGCCCATGGTCGCCGGACGCCCGGTGCCCATCGGCCTGCCCGTGCGCGGCATGCGGCTGTTCGTGCTCGACGGCCGCCTGCACCCGGTGCCGCCGGGCGTCGCGGGCGAGCTGTACCTCTCCGGACCCGGTCTCGCACGCGGCTACCTGGGCCGCCACGGCCTGACCGCGCAACGGTTCCCCGCCAACCCACACGGGCGGCGCGGCGAACGCATGTACCGCACCGGCGATCTCGTGGTCGCCGACGGCACCGGGCAGCTGCGCTTCCTGGGCCGCGCCGACGACCAGATCAAGATCCGCGGCTTCCGCATCGAACTGCGCGAGATCGACCACGTACTGGCCGGGCATCCGGGCGTCACCTTCGCCCTGACCCTGGTGCATCACGACGAACGCGGAATCCCGCGCCTGGTCGCCTATCTCACCGCCGACACCGCACTCGACCCGGCCACGGTGCTCGAGACCGCGCGCGGACGACTGCCCGGCTACATGGTGCCCTCGGCGCTGACCATCCTCGAGACCATGCCGGTCACCCCGTCCGGCAAGCTCGACCGCAAGGCGCTGCCCGCACCGGAATTCGTGGCCGCCGCACCCACCCGCGCCCCGGAAACCGAACTGGAACAACAAGTCGCGCTCGTGTTCGGCACCGTGCTGGGCGGCACCGTGCCCGGCGCGGAGGACAACTTCTTCGAGATCGGCGGCAACTCGCTGCTGGCCACCCGCCTGACCGCGGCCCTGCACACCGAATTCGGGGTGGAGTTGCCGGTGCGGGCCGTCTTCGAGGCCCCGACCGTCGCCGGGGTGGCCGCCAAGCTCGCGGAAGCGCCCCGGACGCAGCGTGTCGCGCTGGCTGTGCACGTGCCACGCCCGGAGCGCGTACCACTGTCGCTGCCGCAACAGCGACTGTGGTTCCTCAACAGATATTCCCCCGAATCCAGTGCTTACAACATTGCTTTCGTGCTGCGGATCGACGGCGATCCGGACATCGAGGCCTTGCGGGCCGCCCTGGCCGACGTGGTGGAACGCCACGAGGTGCTGCGCACCGTCTTCCCCGAGGACGAACACGGCGCCTACCAGGTGGTGCTCGACACCGCCCGCTGCCTGCCGGTGCTGGATCCGACCGAGGCCGACGAGGTCGGCGCGCGCACCGCGTTGCGCTCACTCGCCCGCCGCGGCTTCGACCTCACCCGCGAGATCCCGCTGCGAATGACCCTGCTGCGCACCGGGAATCGACGCCACCTGCTCGGCATCGCGCTGCACCACATCGCCGCCGACGGCTGGTCGCTGGCCCCGCTCACCCGCGACCTGGCCATCGCCTACACCGCCCGCCACGGCGGCGCGGCCCCGCGCTGGACGCCACTGCCGGTGCAGTACGCCGACTTCAGCCTGTGGCAGCGCGAAATCCTCGGCCACGACAGCGACGCCGCGAGCGCCGCCGCGGCGCAACTGGCCTACTGGCGGGCCGCGCTCGCCGACCTGCCCGAGGAACTGCCGCTGCCCTACGACCGGCCGCGCCCGGCCGAATCCACCGGCCGCGCCGGAACGGTGCGTTTCGAGGTGCCGGAGGCGTTGCAGCGCAAGCTCGCCGACGTCGCCCGCACCCACGGGGTCAGTCTGTTCATGGTGCTGCGCTCCACCCTGGCGGTGCTGTTGCGCGCCGTCACCGGCGGCCGCGACGTGGTCATCGGCACCGCGGTGGCCGGGCGCACCGACACCCGGCTCGACGATCTGGTCGGCATGTTCGTCAATACGCTGATCCTGCGCTCCGACGTCGACCCGGACCGGTCCTTCGCCGAACTGTTGCAGGCCGATCGGGACACCGAACTGGCCGCCATGGCGCATGCCGAGGTGCCCTACGAGCGGGTCGTGGAGGAACTGCAGTCCGAGGCAGGGGACGGCGCCCGCCGTTTCGGGGCGCGCCCGCTGCTGCAGGTCGCCCTCACCGTGCAGGACACGCCGGTGCCCGCACTGCGGCTGCCCGGATTGTCGTTGCAGGCCGAGGAACTCGACATCGCGCTGGCCAAATTCGATCTGGAACTGCGGGTGCTGCCCGGCACGGGCGGCGCCGCCGACCGGGCCGGGGAGTACGACCGGGCCTTCGAATTCGTCTACGCCGCCGAACTGTTCGACCAGTCGAGCGTGGAAACCCTGGCCGAACGCCTGGTCCGGGTGCTGGACGCGATCGCCGCCGACCCGCGCCGGCGCGTCCGCGACATCGACGCGCGCACCGCGCTCGAACGCGAGATGCTCACCCCCGCCTGGGGTCCCGCGCCCGAACCGCAGTGCAGCCTGGCCGCCTACTTCGCG
>NZ_JBSGBY010000712.1:0-3975 GCF_053601505.1 Nocardia sp. NPDC004722 | reverse complement strand
ACCGTCGCGCTCGCGTTCGCGCTGCGCGCCGACGGCGCCGAGCACACCGGCACCTTCGCGGCGCTGACGGTGGCGGCGATCATCGGCTTCGGCGGCCCGGAGATGCTGCGGGTGCTGCGCCGGTGGGCGCACGCATGAGCGCGCCCCGCTTCGACGAATTGATCCATCCCAGTACGCGATTGAATCTGGTCGCGACTCTGGCAGCGGCGGAGTGGGCGGAGTTCGCGTTCCTCAAGGACCGGCTGCGCCTGTCGGATTCGGCGTTGTCCAAACAGCTCGCGACGCTCGAGGAAGCCGGTTACGTCGCCACCGAGCGCCGCCTCGAGGGCAGCCGCCGCAAGGTCCGCGCCCGGCTCACCCCGGCCGGGCGCAGCGCCTTCGACGGCCATATCGCGGCCCTGCGCGAGATCGTCGAGGGTGCGAGCACGCCGGACTAGTTGCGGTCGGCCATCGCCTTCGCCGCCCAGCGCACGGCGTAGCCGACCACGAAGCACGGCAGCGACATCAACGCGAACAGCACCGCCGCGATCACGAATCCGCTGGCGGTCCCGAGGATCCAGCCCGGCAGGGCCGGATCGCAGCCCGCCGACAGTCCCGGCACCGAGGTGCAGTCGTGGAAGGTGCGCGGTCCGGAATACCGCCCCCACACCGCGATCGCGGCCCACACCAGCACCGCGATCACGGCGTTGAACGCGTAGCCGCAGCGCACCAGTTTGCGGACGAAGATCAGGGCGCCGAGCTGGTCGGAGTAGAGGCCGTCGGCGATGTCGTCGCTGACGCCCAGATGCCGTCCCCACCCGGAGGGTTCGAGGGTTTCGGGCGCGGCGGGCGCTTCGGCGTAGAGGGTTCGGGCCATGAGCGGGTCCTTCTCACCGCGAGCGTTTCTGGGAGCCAGTGGGATTCACGGTGGTGATCGAAACTGGAACGAGCAGTGTCGATCATGGCAGCGCCGCGCGCATCCCGGAGCCTTTGCGGGGGAAATCGTGCTCGATCACAACCGGGCGGCGTCGCCGAAGCCGGGATCGGGTCCGGTTCGGCGACGCCGGTTTTCGCGGCACCCACGCTGGCGCGGGACGCGGGTGCGAGCCGCGGGGAAGCCGGCTCGCCGTGCCCGTCGACGGGGGGGCGTCTGCGCGTTGCCGCCTCCCACGAACCCGGACAATCGGAACGTTAGCGGTGCGTTAGCTATTCGGCGAATCGGGCGGCTGAATTAGGGGATCGTTAGGGGCGGTGCGGTTTTCGCTTCAACCACGGCGAACCTGCCGGTTGCGGGCGATCTTCCAGCACGCGGCAGTGCCGGGAGGTACGCAACGAGTAGTCCGATACGCGCGTGTCGGGTCCCCGCAACGCCGACACTTCCCTTATGCGCCAATGGCGTCGCAGTTCCCGCATTCACCCTCCTCTGGGGAGATGATCGACGATGATCCGGTCACGGAAGTCGGCCCTCACCGCATTCACCACCTTCGCCGCCGCCGGCGCGGCACTCGTGCTCGCCGCGCCCGACGCCGGGGCGTACGTCACCAGCGTCACGGTGGCCACCGGCACGAGTATCGGCGGCGGTTACGGCACCAACTGCTCCTACACGGTCACCGTGAACGGCAGTCCCAACGAGTACGTGTGGCTCTACGACAGCGCGTCGGGCAGTTTCAATCCGCAGCAGTTCAGTCTCGGCAGCGGCGGCAGCGCCACCTCGAGCTGGACGCCGACCGCGACGGGCCAGCACTACGTGCAGGCCTGGTCCTACAACGGGTCGCAGTGGGCGCTGGTGAGGGTCGGTACGGGCCTGAATCTGGGCAGCGCCTGCGTGGTCACCAGCTGAGCGTCCGATCAATACCGATCGGTCCGGTGCCGGGTGTGCGTGCCCGCCCGGCACCGGGCATTACTCTTGACCCGGTGCAGACCGAGCAACCGCCCTCCGACGCCGAACCCCGCATCTGGGGCGGGACCACCCTCACCGAACGCCGTGAGGCGCGCCGCACCGCGCTGCTCGAGGCCGCACTGGATCTGATCGGCGAATCCGGGGCGGGCGCGGTGACCATGCGCGCGGTCTGCCGCCGCGCCACCCTGACCGACCGCTACTTCTACGAATCCTTCGCCAGCCGAGACGAACTGCTCGATGTGCTCTACCGTCAGATCGCCGAGGAGTTCCTGGATCCGATGACCGCCTTCGCCGTGGTCGATGATCCCGACCGGGACCGGGCGTTGTCGGAAGCGCTGGTGGACAAGGTGTTGCAGGATCCGCGCAAGTCGCGGCTGTTTCTGGTGGAGCCGTATTCCTCGACGGGGCTGGGGCAGACCACGATCGCGGTGATGCCCGCCTTCACCCGCCTGATCCAGGATCATCTCTTCGCCCACATCGACGATCCGGTGCGGCGGCGGCTGGCCGCGGTCACCATGGCCTCGGGCAATGCGGGCATGTTCTCGGCGTGGCTCAACGGCACGCTGCGCGCCACGCGCGATCAGATCGTCGATCACCTGGTGGAAACCATCGACGCCTATCGCGGCGTGTATCGCGACTGAGGTCCGCTAGTCGCCCACGCTCGGGCCGCGGCCGTGGCGGATCGCCATCGCCAGCAGGCCCGGGAAGCGGGCCTCGAGGTCGTCGGCGCGCAAGCGGTTGAGTCGCCGGGTGCCCTCGTCGCGCTGGGCGATCACACCCGCCTCGCGCAGGGTCTTGAAGTGTCCGCTCTGGGTGGATTTGCTGACCGGTAGATCGAAGGTCGTGCACGCGAGCTCGGCGTCGTCGGCTGCGGCTAGGCGCGCCACGATCCGCAGGCGCACGGGGTCGGAGAGCGCGGCCAGCACGGTGGTGAATCGCAGCTCGTCGCGGCCGGGGTGGAGCAGTTCGTTGGCGGTTCGGCTTGCCATGGGCTCCAGCCTAATCCACATGTTCACAATTTCCGAACATCCTGTTATGTTCGGAATCATCGAACATGTTGGGCAGGGAGGAACGCATGACACTCGAGCGATCGGTCACAGTCGACCCGGGAGGCGCTGGGCTGCAGCATGATTCACCGATGGGGAGCCGAGTGCGATTCTGGGGCACGGCGTACGCGCTGCTGATCCTGTTGACCGGCACCAACATCCCGACACCGCTGTATCACGGGTACGCGCAGCGCTTCGGGATCTCGGCGTTGACCACGACGCTGGTGTTCGCGGTCTATGTCGGGGCGCTGATCCCGTCGCTGCTGATCGCCGGTCCGGCCTCGGACGCGGTGGGGCGGAAGAGAATTCTGCTGCCCGCGCTCGGGCTGGCCGCGCTCGGCAGTGCCGGATTCGCGGTGGCCGACGAGGTCGGGTGGTTGTTCGCCGCGCGGATTCTGCAGGGTGTGGCGCTGGGTGCGGCCTCGGGGACGCTGACCGCGTCGATCACCGAGCTCGAGCCGCGCGGTGATCGACGGCGTGCGGCCCTGGTCGCGGCGCTCGCCACCGCCGGGGGCATGGCGGCCGGTCCGCTGCTGGGTGCGCTGGTGGCGCAGTATCTTCCGGCCCCCTATGTGACGCCGTTCCTCGCCCACCTACTGCTGTTGATTCCGGCGGTGGTGGTCGTGGCCGGGCTGCCCGAGACCGGCGTCCGCACGCGCTGGCGGCCGCGGCGGCCCAGCATCCCGGCCGGGATGGGCCGCACCTTCGCGGCCGCGGGTTCGGCGACCTTCCTGGGTTTCGCGGTGGTGGGGGTGTCGCTGACCCTGGTGCCCACCTATGCGGCCACGTTGTCGGGCAGCGGCAATCTGGTGGTCGCCAGCGCCGCCGCGGCCCTGCTGCCGCTGGCCTGGGCGGTGGCGCAGCTGCTGGGTTACGGCAGATCCGAACGGGCCCTGGACCTTACGGGCCTGCCGCTGCTGGCGGCCGGGCTGGTGTTGCTGGCGGTGGCGGGCGCGGCCTCGTCGCTGTGGCTGCTGCTGGTGGCCGCGGCCCTGGCCGGGGCCGGGCACGGGCTGGTGTTTCTGTCCGGGCTGACCGCCGTCAACGCGG
>NZ_JBSGBY010000711.1:0-3976 GCF_053601505.1 Nocardia sp. NPDC004722 | reverse complement strand
ACGAACCCGAGCTCATCGACCGCCCCCGTATCGGTGACCGACTCCCCGTCGTGCGTGACCACCAGCCCACCACCGCTGAACTCCGACGGCAAGGTACGATCCGGCACTGGTTCCCGGCCTGCCCACGCAGTGGGACGAGCGTCGACCCTTCACCGGTTTCCTCACCCTGGACCGAGCCACCCGCACCGCCGTGGGCGAGCTCTCCGGCGGCCACGACGACCTGCTGGCCTGGATCGGAGCCGGTGCGCCGCCGGTGTTCTTCGGTTTCGGCAGCATGCCGATCCGCGATGCCGCCGCCGTATTCGCCATGGTGGAGCAGGTGTCCGCGCGGCTGGGTGTGCGTGCCCTCGTGCACGCGGGCTGGAGCGATCTGGATGTCGCGGCCACGGTCACCGGTGATCGGATCAAGCTGGTGAACACCGATTTCGCCTACGATCTGATCTTTCCGCTGTGCGCGGCGGCGGTACATCACGGCGGCATCGGGACGCTGTTCGAGAGCCTGCGGGCGGGTCTGCCCACGGTGGTGTGCTCGGTGTCGTTCGAGCAGCCCATGTGGGGTGGTCAGGTCGAGAAGCTCGGTGTGGGAGCGCATCTGCCGTTCACCTCGCTGACGGCCGACAGGCTGGAAGCCAAGCTCGCGCCTCTGCTCTCCGAGCAATCCCGCACCCGGGTACACGATTTCGCCGCCACCCTGCTGACCACCGGCACCGCCGAGCGGGCCGCCGATCTCATCGAGGCCGCCGCCCAGTGACCGCTCCCGTCCGCTATCTGGTCCCCGACACCGCGGTCATGTTCCGCCGCTGCGCCCGCCGCACCCTGCGCAGCACCGACACCCTGGTCATCTCGCTGACCATGCCGATCCTGATGATGCTGCTGTTCACCTACGTCTTCGGTGGCGCGATCGAGGTCGGCGGCTCCTACCTGAACTACGTGATCCCCGGGATCATGCTGCTGTGCACGGGTTTCGGGGCGTCCATCACGGCGGCGAGCGTGTGCACCGATATGACCCGCGGCAGTGTCGACCGCTTCCGCACGCTGCCCATGTTCCGCCAGGCCCTCGCCGCCGGGCACGTGACCGAGGGCTTCGCCCGCACGATCGCCGCCATCGTCATCGCGGTCGGTGTGGCGGTGGCTTTGGGCTACCGCCCCGGCTCCGGCCCCCTGGGCTGGCTGGCCGCAGCGGCGGTCATCGCCGCGTTCGTCCTCGCGGTGACCGCGATCGCCGTGGCCTTGGGCATGGCCGCGAACAATCCGGAGGCCGCGGGCGGCCTCACCTACGCCATCACGTTCATCCCCTACGTCAGCAGCGCTTTCGTGCCGACGCACACCATGCCCGACTGGTTGCGCCCCTTCGCCGACAACCAGCCCGCCACCCCGGTGGTGGACACCCTCCGCAGCCTGCTGGACGGTACGGGCTCCGGTCGACCCGTCACCGCGCTGCTGTGGTGCGCGGCGCTCGCCGCACTCGGATTCGGCTGCGCGGCCGTCTCTTTCCGCCGCTTGTCCCGGCGTTGAGTTTCAGCCGGTCGCGACCACCGCCTGCGCGATGAGCGTCAGATACAGCGTGAGGATGAACAGAACGGCGGGCAGAATCGGGTAGTCCTCGTGGCGGGAGCGGAGGTAGCGCACGGTCCCCGCGAGCGGGAGGAGCGTGAGTGCCAGGGGTATCCAGCCGATCATCGCGGCCGCGCCGTGCCGGGTCCACGGCTCGGCCAGCACCGTCTCGCAGACTGCTGCGATCAGCGCCAGCAACACGATCGCCACCGCACTACCGGTGTAGCCGAGCACGTTCGAGTAGTACGTCTCCCCCGGCCGGGTGAGACGTGAAGTCTTGCGGGCGAATTCGAACTGCAGGAACGCGCCGGCGAACACGACCGCCGCCCACGCCACCCGGCCGCGCGCGGCGGCCTCGCCGGTGTCGATGGCCGACACCACCACGTAGAGGGTCACCAGCAGTTGCACCGGGTAGGTGACCAGGAGGTTGAGCAGGATGTTGGTGCGGACGGTCGCGGAGAGGCGTTCCAGGCCCCACAGAATCAGGCCGTAGGCCAGGACGGCTGCGATCGCCGCGGCCGAACGCGGCGACAGGGCGAGGCTGCCCGCGATGGCGACGACGGCGATCACCGTCATCGCGCCACGCAGTTCGGGGGCGCTGACCGCCCCGGTGACCAGTGGCCGGTCCGGGTTGTGGACGCGGTCGTAGTCGAGGTCCTTCTGCTCGTCGACCATGCGCAGGTAGAGCAGCACGATGGCGACGACACCGATGCGGGCGGCGGTCGCGCCGGTGGGATGCCAGGGGTGGCCGGGCACGGTGAGCAGGGCGGCGGTGCCTTCGAGGGCGAAGACCCAGAGGATGCCGTAGAGCAGGTAGTGCGGCTTGTACATCACCTTGGTGAAGTGCGCGATGCGGCCGACCGAGGTGAGAAGCCCAGCGGGGGCCGGGCTTTCGGCGAGATCGGTCATCGAGGCGCGTCTCCTGCCGGGCTGGCCCAGCCGTCCCAGCCGGTCAGCTCCGCGGCGGGTGTGCGGCGCACCGGCCGGTCGGAACCGGGCAGCAGGTGGGCGACCGGGAGCATGGCCACCTGGGTAACCTCGTCGAACGGGATGCCGAGCAGTTCGGCGATCTCGCGTTCGTAGGCCAGGTGCGCGGTGGTGAGGGTGCTGCCGAGGCCCTTGGCGCGCAACGCCAATTGCAGGTTCCAGACGGCCGGATAGATCGAACCGTAGAAGCTGGCCAGCCGCAGCGGCGACGGTTCGGCGGGCGGACGACCCAGAGAGCACACCAGGATCAGCGCGGGCACTTCCGCCAGGTGATCGGCCAGATGCTGTCCCGAGGCCAGATCGGCCAGCTGATCCGGGCGTGGGGTGCGCCCGGAGAGGTTGGCGGCGAACGCTTTCCGGTAGTACTCGCCGATCCGCGCCTTCAATGCGGGGTCGCGCACCACCACGAACCGCCACGGCTGCCGGTTGGAGCCGCTGGGCGCGTGCACCGCGATCTCGAGGCAGTCGAGAATGTCCTGCTGGTCGACCGGCCGCGTCAGATCGAGGCGTTTGCGTACGGCGCGGGTGCCGGTCAGCAGATCGGTGTTCATCTGCCTCCGTCCTCCACCTCTGCTGCCGCCCCGGCGAATTCGAGGTCGATGCGGGCGGCCACGCCCCCGGCCTGGCGGATCTCGCAGCGCACCACGGTCGCCTCGACCCCGGATTCGGTGCGTTCGGCCACGCACACGCTCGGCAGATCCAGTTCCACGAACTGGTCGAAAGCACTTGTCACACTGACCAATCGGCGCGGCTCGACACCCATGGTGAGGGCGGTCTGGCGGCACGCCTCGATGAGCAGGTTGCCGGGCACGTGATCGAGCTGATGGTCGAACAGGATCGGATGCGTGGTGTCGGCGATGACCGCGGCGCGCGCCCGGTCGGGTGTGGCCTCCGGGACGCCGATCACCACATTGCGCGGGTTCTCGCGACCGACCAGGGCCGCGGCGGCGCGCGGACCGGCCGAGGCCGGGGTCTCGAAGGGGCCGAGCCCCAGCTGTTTCCGGTATCCGCTGCGGATCGCCGCCCATTGCCGGGGGTCGACCCAGGAGAACGAACCGTCGACGGTCCCCATCGTGACACCGCCGCAGGAGATGTCGAGCACCAGATCCAGGCCCTCGAGCGCCGTGCCGCGCCGATGCGCGCGCAGCGCTCGCACCCGCAGTTCCAGGTCGGCGGGCGCGGACCCGACTTCCCAGGCGACGCTGTCGATTCCGGTGCCGTTGAACGTCCGCACCAGGAACGCGCGGTCGGTGGGCACGTCGTAGAACTCGTGGGTGACCGCGATGGACGCCTGCCGCGCGGCCTCCATGACGGCGATCAGATCGTGGTAGTCGCCCAGCACCCCGGCGTGATCGCCGTAGTGGCCGTGCATGCGGGGCAGTTGCGCGCCCACCACGAAACTGTCCTCGGCCTCGGCGTCCAGGGAGGTCACGAA
>NZ_JBSGBY010000710.1:0-3982 GCF_053601505.1 Nocardia sp. NPDC004722 | reverse complement strand
TCCCCCCGCCCCCGCCATACGCGAGAGAAGTCGATGTGTCTGGAGTTCTGTCGTGTGCTCTTCCGATCTGCGGCAATGTCGGCGGTGGGGTGCAGGTCGGCGGTGACGCGCAGGGCGGCGGGAATCTCGGCGGTGGCGCGCAGGTCGGCGGGGGCGCCCAGGGTGGCGGAAACACCGGCGGCGGAGTGCAAGTCGGCGGCGACGCGCAAGGCGGCGGGAACGTCGGCGGTGGCGTGCAGGTCGGCGGTGACGCCCAGGGCGGTGGAAACGTCGGTGGCGGTGTGCAAGTCGGTGGCGATGCCGGTGGTGGCGCGCAGGTGGGTGGCGGTACCCAGATCGGCGGCGACGTCGGCGGTGGCGCGCAGGTCGGTGGCGGTACCCAGATCGGCGGGAACGTCGGCGGTGGCGCGCAGGTCGGCGGCGGTACCCAGATCGGTGGAAACGTCGGTGGCGGTGCGCAAGTCGGCGGCGGCGTGCAGGTCGGCGGGAATGCCGGTGGCGGCGCCCAGGTCGGCGGCAACACGAATATCGGTGGCGATGTGCAGGGCGGCGGGCTCGGCGGCATCGATCTGGTGGTTGCCGGAGCGGGCGCGGCCGGAGCGGACACCGTGCAGGGCATGACGATTCCCGCCGGCGCGACCACCGGGATTCCCGGCGGCACCGCGGTCACCGATCAGGTTCCGCCCGGCGGCTACGTGATCCCCAAGGGCGCACCGGAAACCGGCGCGGGCGGCATGGCGAAGGCGGTCGGCGCGCAATGATCGCGAAGTCTCGAAAAACGCCGGGCGCGAGCGGAATTCGCCGATCGCCGCTCGGCGTGCTGGCCGTCGCGGTGACGGCGATCGCCCTGCTCGCGGGCTGCTCGTCCTCGTCCGGCACCACCCCGGCGGCCGCCACCAGCGCCCCGGCGACGACCACCGCGGTGAAAACCGCTGCGGCGATTACCCGTTCGACCCCGGTGTCCTTCGCGATCTCCTCGATCAAGGCGACCGGCTCGCTGATCTCGGTGGGCCTCAACACCGACGGCTCGGTGCAGGTCCCCGCCGACTATCGGCAGGCGGGCTGGTACCAGAAGGGCCCCGCCCCGGGCGAGGAGGGCTCAGCGGTCATCCTCGGACACGTGGACTCCTACAAGGGCGAAGGCGTCTTCTTCTCCCTCAAGAAGGTGCGGCCCAACGACATCGTCGATGTCACCCGAGCCGACGGCAAGACCGCCCATTTCAAGGTCACCGACGTCCGCATGTACGAGAAGACCCAATTCCCCGATCAGCTGGTCTTCGGTCCGCGCGGCGGGGCCACCCTCCAGATAGTCACCTGCGGAGGCGCTTTCAACCAGACCACGAAGAGCTACGAATCCAACGTCGTGGTCTTCTCCTCGCTCGACTCGGTCAGTTGAGCGCGGAAGCGCCGCGCGCCAGCTGGACGAGTTCGTAGGGCCGCAGCGGCTGCATAGAGCGCAGGGAACGGCAGGTGTAGCGATCGGTGGCGCCGGACACCGGGTCTCGCAGCAGCAGTTCGTCGCCGTCCAGGTGATCGGCCGGGGCGGCGGCGAAGAAGCGCTTGAACTCCATGGGAGATCGGTCGTAGCAGGCGTTGAAGATGTCGTCGAGGCGCGCCTGCGGGACGAGGCCCGGGCCCATCACCCGCAGGGCGTGGATCGCCCGGATGGCGGTGTCCTTCCAGTTGACGATCAACCCGCGGGCGGCGTCGGTCATGATCCACTCGACCACGTTGACGGGGCGGTCCGCGCCAGGGGCCGCGGGGATCAGGCCGGGTGCGAGGCGGCGGGCGGCGGAATTGGCTGCCAGCACATCCAATTGGGGGAAGGCCAGATAGTAGGCGGGGCCCGAGAACGCTTCCAGATGATCGAGGTCATCGGGGGCGACGATCGGGGTCGAGGTCTCCGCGCGCAGGCCCTCGAGGCCGTCCAGGCCGCCCAGCGCCAGTGAGGTGATCTTGCGCAGCATCCAGTCCGGGGGATTGAGCACCCGGCACCAGGCGGCCAGACCCTCGACACTGGGATTGCGCAGGCCCGCTTCCCATTTGCGCAGCGAGGACAGGGTGGTGGAGGCGGCCGAGGCGACCTCCTCCTGCGTCAGCCCCAGCTCCTCGCGGCGGCGGCGCAGGTATACCCCGATCTCGGGCCGCTCGCAGGCCCAGGTGCGCGGAGCGACCTTGCGGCGCTCCCTGGCGGGCTGGTGCGCGCCCGCGCGTGCCCCGGGGTGGGCAAGCGGGGTTGCGGTGATCTGCACTGCGGCCTCTCCATCGATCGTCACGAGCCGGCGAATTCATTGGCCACGCAATACAGATTCGCTCTAGAACTTTTACCCGCCGATCAGTATCGACGCACTGTCGGGTAGATCACAGCGGTTGCCAGCTTAAACATTCGTGAACGGCGGCAATTGTCCCGTCACCGCCAGGATATCTCGTATTCACCTGTGACCACGGCATATTCACCCGTCGGGATGGCGTGACAATTTGTGTCTGTCGGCCGCTCGGCGGCCGTGCTACGGGCTTTGGCGGCAGCGTGAAAGACGCTTGTCGGCAGTGGTTTTCGCCGACAGCCGGAAGCGGGTCGGCGGGCGGTCGGGATCGGTCCTCCTGCTGTTTGCTGCGAATTCTCCTGATAGCGAGGGCGGCTCGTTTTCGCTGTCAGGAACCCCTGGCGTCGCGTTGCGGAGCAGTCATGTCCGATTTGTCTTATTGCCCGACGGGAGTTGCATTCCGCTCGAGCGCCTTGCACAGTCTTCGTCGCTATGAGGTTCCCGATTCCCGGGTGAGCAGGCCAGGGAAAAGTGAACGCTGAAATTCGCTGCCCGCAGAGCAAATTGACGCGGCGACTCATGGCGGACGACGAATTCACTTGGGGACACCATTGGATAGCAACGCGCCTGAACTCGACCACTCGAACGCCACGGAGCAGCCCTTCATCGAGAGCGCTGATCGGTGGCAGTGGATCGAGGGCATCAGCATCACGCCGCGCCTCCGCCGCAATCTGACGAAGGTGGCCGCGGGCGCGGCCCTGATGAGCCTGGTCATCGGCGCCGTCGCCGCCGCCGACACCCGCGGTGACGGCCTGGCCGCCGCCGCGAACACCGCCAGCGTCGGGTCGACCGACCCGGCGACGCAGAGCTACGACGACCAGACCGCCACCGCGGCATTCGTTTCCGACGACGACGCGCAGACCCCGGGCGATTCTCCGGTACCGGGCGACGGCACCACCCTCGACGCCGCGGATTCGCCGCTGCAGACGACCGACGACGCCGCGCCCACGGATACCGACAACCCGACCACCACGCCGGTCACCACGACCGATACGCCGGTGACGACCACGGACGCCGCCACGGCGACCCAGATGCCCGGCATCTCCGTCGATGTGAGCGCGCGTCGCTGTGACCGTGCCAGGTCCCGGATTTCGCTCTCGCTCATCGCCGTATCTCTCGCCGTGTCCTCGAGCCAGCGCCTCCATCATCCCTCGCGCCCGGGTCGAGGGGCCGAAACCGCTCCGCGCCATGGGTTCCCGGCAATATCCATTTTCCGGCGACTTCATCCGCCGAGTACGAAGATGTCCCGATATCGGCTCCGACTACACAGCAGAGACGGCAGCCACGCCGTTCGTTCCCCCTCTTGAAGGAGTACGGCCATGAGCAAGGTAGTCACCGGCGCGAACATGTCCCTCGACGGATTCATCGCAGGCCCCGGCGAAACCGGATTCGAGCACCTGTTCGCCTGGTATTCGGGCGGCGACGTCGAAATCCCCAGCACCCACCCCGAGATCCCGTTCACCCTCACCCCCGACGACGCCGCCTACCTGCGCGCCTGGCTCGACAGTGTCGGCGTCTACATCGTCGGCAAACGACTGTTCACCCTCACCGACGGCTGGGGCGGCATCCACCCGGCCGACAAGCCGATCGTGGTGGTCACCCACACCGTGCCGCAGCAGAGGATCGCCGAGCACCCCGACGCCCCCTTCACCTACGTC
>NZ_JBSGBY010000709.1:0-3989 GCF_053601505.1 Nocardia sp. NPDC004722 | reverse complement strand
GGCTGCCGCGGCCGCAGCGCCGGCGGCAGCCACGGCTGCTCGGGATCCGGGGCGTGCGCGAGAATGCCGCCCCCCGGATCGTCGACCCCGTCGCGGCGGACCGGATCCTCCTCGGGCCGGTGGATCTGGCGGATCACCAGCACGCACAGGGCGACCACGGCCAGATCCCGCAGCACGACCGCACCGGTGAACCACTGCTCCGGCAGGCCCTTGTGGTCGGGGCCCAGGTAGTAGTACATGCGCGGCACCCACACCAGGGCGTCGATCGTCATCCACGCCAACAGGATTCGGCGCTGCGGCAGCGCCAGCACCGCCAGCGGCACCAGCCACAGCGAATACTGCGGACTCCACACCTTGTTGGTGAGCAGGAACGCCGCCACCACCAGGAAGGCCAACTGCGCCAGCCGCGGTCGCCGCGCCGCCCGCAGGCCGATCCAGGCGATTCCCGCGCAGGCGGCCACGAACAGCAGCAGCGACACCGCGTTCAACACCGTCGGCGTCTGCTGCGGGCTCAGCACCCCGTCGAAGCCGGACCAGTCGGTGAACGAGGTGATCACGTTGTAGATCGAATCCGGGTCCGCGTGGCGTTCGGTGTTGAGCCGGAAGAACTCCCACCAACCGTCCGGGTACAGCGCCGCGATGGGCGCGTTCACCGCCAGCCAGGTGATCGCCGCCGACGCGACGGCCGCGCCCGCGGCCCGCAACGGCCGGATGCCGCCCCAGGCCGCCTCGTCCTCGCCGAGCCGTTCGGCACGCAGGCACAGAATCACGATGGGACCCAGCAACAACAGCGGATAGAGCTTCGCCGCACCGCCCAGACCCAGCAGCACGCCCGCGAGCACCGGCCGCCGCCGCGCCCACGCCAGCAGGCCGCCGACCGCGAAAGCCGTTGCCAGCGCGTCGAAGTTGGTGAAGGCGTGCACCAGCACCAGCGGGGACAGAGCCACCAGCGCGGCGTCCCACACCCGCCGCCCGGCCGAGAGCGCGGTCGCCCAGATGGTCACCAGCCAGGCCAGCGCCAGCCCGATCGCCACCACATCGAAGTAGATGACCACCTCGAGCGCACTGTGCCCGGGCAGCGCGGACATCTTCCAGGCCTTGGCGATTCCCATGGACGCGTACTGATAGAGCCCCGACAGCACCGGGTACTCCATGTACCGGACCTGCGGGCGGCCGTCGGCGCCGGTCTCCACCCACTGCTTCTTGTACGGGAACGCGCCCTCGTTGAGATGTTCGGCCCCGTACAGCGGCACGGTGTCGGAGTAGCACATGGCGATGTACTGGCGGCTGTTGCTCCAGTCCAGCCCCATCACACCGTCGTCGGGCCGCTGCTGGATGCAGCCCGCCTTGCCGAACCAGCTGAATGCCAGGAACAACACCGCGAACGCCATCATGACGCGCATCGGCGTCCAGAAGCGGACCCGGCCGATCAGCGCGTGATCGCCGACCGGCCCGCCGACCAGGTCGCACAGTTGCGCGGTCAGCGTGTCGGTGCGACTGGGCTTGTCCCGGTCGTCGATCGATCGCAGATCCGCCGCCAGCGGCTCCGGCGACTCGTAGACGACCGGCGTCTCTCGCTGTGCGCGAGCGTCTTCCACCGCTGCCTCCCCCGGCTTCAGCGCGTCACCGGCCGGCTCGCCCGAGGCGGCCGACCGGTGCACCAGTTCCTGCTCGATCACGGCAGCAGGCTACCGAGTCGGCCTGGACCCGTTGCCGTTGCCGTTCCCATTACCGCCGTTCGGCGCGGTCGTCGGAGTGGACCCGTCGGCCGGGGCCACCGGCTGGCCGGACATCGGCCCGCCGTCCTGCTGACTCGGCGTCTGCGGTTGCGTCCGTTGCTGATTGTTCGGATTCGGTGCCAGACCCGGCACCGGGATCGTGATGCCCGGCAGGATCTCGACCTGGCTCTGCGTCACCACCGGCGGCAGCACCGGCTGCTCGGTGGTGGACGGCGGCGTGTACGGCGCGGACCACGACGGCACACCACCGTCGGAGTTGCCGATCTTGCCCGGCTTCGGGAAGGTCTCGACGGGCGTGCCCTTCAGCGCGCCGTCCATGGTGGACTTCCAGATATCGGCGGGCAGACCCGAACCGTAGATCATGCTGCCGTTCACGTTGCGCAGCTTCTCGTTTCCGGCGGCGGTACCGACCCACACCGCGGTGGACAGCGACGGCGTGTAACCCACCATCCACGCGTCCTTGTTCTCGACGGTGTCGCCCAGCTGCGCGGTACCGGTCTTCGAGGCCGACTGCCGGTCACCGGCCAGCTGATGCTTGTTGGAGTACTGCGCGATCGGCTTCATCGCGTCGGTCACGTTGTCGGCCACCGCCGCCGCGACCTTGCGGTCCCCGGCGACATCGCCGCGATCCATCAGCACGGTGCCGTCGGAGGCGACGACCTTCTGCACGAAGTGCGGCGCGTGATACATGCCGGAAGCGGCCAGCGTCGCATAGGCCGAGGCCATGTCCAGCACGCGAACGTTGTACTGGCCCAGCACGATGCCGTTGTTCGGCGACCCGCCGCCCGGCTCCACCAGCGTCTGACCGATGCCCGGGACGTTCTCCGGAATGCCGAGCCGGTGCGCCATATCGGCGATCTTCTGCGGGCCGTTGCCCGGCATGTCCAGCATCATCCGGTAGAAGCTGGTGTTGTAGGACCGCTTGGTCGCCTCGGCGATGGTGCAGACGCCGCAGTTCTCGTCGGCGACATTGTGAATATCGATGCCGTTGACCTTGAACGGCGACGAGCTGTCGTACATGGTCGAGAGCGGCTTGCCCAGTTCCAGGTTCTCGGCCAGGCCGAACACCTTGAACGAGGAGCCCGGCTGCAGCCCGGCATTCGCGAAATCGAAGCCCTGGCCGTCGGATCCGCCGTAGTAGGCGCGCACCGCACCGGTCTTGGGATCCACCGACACCACCGCGGTGCGCAGCTGATCCGGCTCGCCGTCCATCACCTTGTTGACCGCGTCCACGGCCGCCTGCTGCGCCTTGGCGTCGATCGTGGTGGTGATCGTCAGGCCCTGGGTGTTGAGGTCGTGCTCGGAAATGCCCGCGGCCTCCAGCTCTTTGAGCACCTGGGTCTTGATCAGGCCCTCCGGACCCGAGTCCAGGGTCTTGTCGTGCTGCGCGTCCGCGGCCGAGATGACGGCCGGGTACTGCATGCCCTTGCGGTCGTTCGAGTTCAGGTTGCCGCCGTCGACCATGCCGTCGAGCACGTAGTTCCAGCGGGTCTTGGCGCCGTCCGGGTTCTTCTCCGGATCCAGGTTCGAGGGCTGCTGAATGGTCGCGGCCAGCACCGCGCCCTCGGCCACCGTCAGATCCTGCACCGGCTTGTTGAAGTACGCCTTCGACGCCGCGTCGATGCCGTACGCGCCGCGGCCGAAGTAGATGGTGTTGAGGTAGGCGGCCAGGATCTGATCCTTGGACCACTGCTGGGCCATCTTGGCCGAGATCACCAGCTCGCGCAGCTTACGGGTCAGCGAGTGCTCGTTGCCGACCATCGCGTTCTTCACGTACTGCTGGGTGATCGTCGAACCACCACCGGCGCTGGAATCGCCGGTCAGCTGGCCGAGGGCCGCGCGGCCGAAGCCCTGGATGGAGAAGCCCGGATTGGTGTAGAACGACCGGTCTTCCGCGGCGATCACGGCATTGCGCACGTGCGGCGGAATCTGATCGATCGTCACATCGGTCCGGTTGCCCTCCGGCGGAATGACTTTCGCCAGCACCGAGGTGCCGTCGGCCATGTAGATGGTGGCCACCTGGTTGTTCTTCAGGTCGCCGGGCTGCGGCACGTTCACCGTCGAATAGGCGTACAGGAAGATCGAACTCATGCCGCCGAACATCAGCGCGATGAGCAGGTAGATGACGCGGCGCACGATCCGCCAGGGCGAACTCTTCTTTTTCTTCGGCGCGCCCTTGCCGCCGCCACCACCGGGTCCGTTGCCGCCGGGCCGCCGCGGCGGCGGACCGGAGGGGGTGTCGCCCGGCGG
>NZ_JBSGBY010000708.1:0-3994 GCF_053601505.1 Nocardia sp. NPDC004722 | reverse complement strand
GACCTGTGACCAGTGATCGGTGCGTACCGGCAGCGAATGAATCACGAAGTCCGGGAGGCTCAGTGCGGTGAGGGCGCCGCCGTGGCAGGCGCCGGTGTCGAGGCCCAGAACGCGGTTGTCGCGTATCAGGGGGTCGGGGGCGGTGACGTGGTGTCCGAAGACGATCGGCTTGGTGTCGGTGTAGTGGTCGTGCCAGATGCTGTCGGGGAACAGGGTTCGGAGTTCGCGCTCGCCGCGGGTGGAGCCGCAGAGGATCTCCTCGCGCTGGTCGGCGAGTGGGATGCCGGGGACCATGGCGGCGTGCACGACGCGGACGTGGTCGTTCTCGAAGTAGTAGGGCAGCGTCCGCATCCAGTCGACCATGGCGGCATAGCCGTCGCCCGCCTGCAATCGGGTGATTTCCTGGGCGTAGGAGTAGATCCCGCGGACATGTTTGCGTTCATGGTTTCCCATGACCGCCACCGAGTTCGGGCGTTCACGGAAGAGACCGACCACCTCACCCGGCTTCGGCCCACGATCGACCAGATCGCCGACGCTGACGAGTAGGTCGTCCTCGGCGAGCTCGGCCATATCGAGGAGCTCGACCAGTTCGTCGAAGCAACCGTGGATGTCGCCGATGATGACAGTGCGCCGCACCCGGCCAACGGTAAGCGCCGGCCGATGCCGCGAGCAACGCAATAATGCCGTCGCCCATGCTGTTTCGGCTAAGCGCCCTGGCCATAGTCTTCGGCGGACTTGGTAGCGGATTCGACGCCACCGAGCTCCTCGTGCCACCCGTCGGCCCACTGTGTCAGAGGACCGAGTCGCTCGACCAGCGTCCGACCGGTTCGGGTAAGGCGGTAGCCTTCCCGATGTTCGACCAGGTGCGCGTCGGTGAGCTCGGCCAGTCGGCGGGTCAGGACGCTCGAGGAGATGTCGCCGCAGGCGCTGCGGAGGTCACGAAAGGTGAGCGGCGCGGGCGCCTGGTCGAGTTCCCAGATCACCCGCAGCACCCAGCGTCGCCCGAGAAGGTCGAACAGGGCCATGATCGGTCGGCCGGTGGTCGACCCGCGGACCGGGAGTCCCGGGCGTGGAGCGCGGGCCGTCATGATCCGGCTGCGTGCGGCGGGGGTGAATCGTCCAGTCGGCGTGCCATTTCCGCGATCGCCGCACGCAATACCCGATACGGCCGCAGGAACAGTGTCACCTGGGTCAGGCTGCCGGTATCGGAAACCTCTTCCCGCAGTACGCCTTCGAGTTCCTGGTCGGCGAATCGAGCACTGAAGGCGAACACTCGCTGCTGCCCGTCTGCCCACTGCCGGGTCTCGCGCACCGAATCCAGGACGGTCGCGATCGTGGCCAGCAGATGCGCCGCCCGCCCTCGGCCGTGGTAGTCGGCGACCGGACTCGAGAAGGTCGCCTCCTCGGCGAGCAAGCCCGGTAGCAGCTCGGTGTCTTTGGATTGCCACACCGGCAGTATGAGACTTTCGGTCATGCCTCTATTTTAGAGGCAGGAGCGGCGGGCAGCGCCATGAGGGTGGCCTGCATCAGCGCGATCGGGCCCGCGCCATTGGTGTCGGAGTGGACTTCGGCCGTACAGACCGTGAGCGTGCGGCCCGATTTGACGACCGTCGCGGTCGCCAGAAAGCGTTGCCCGACAGCGGGACTCATCAGATTGACCTTGAACTCCACGGTGAGGATGTCCCGGTCGAGCGGTTGCAGGGACATGGCCGCGTAGCCGCAGGCCGAGTCGGCCAGGGTGGTGATGGCACCGGCGTGGACGAAACCGTTCTGCTGGCACAAATCGGCGCGGAAGGGCAATTCGAGCACGACACGGCCGGGAGCCAGACTCGCGACAGCGATGCCGAGGGTGGTCAGTAAGGTTTGGCGACCGATGCTTTCGCGCAGTCGTGCTTCCTGCGAAGTGCTCAGGGCGTCTGAAATGTCGGCCACCGCTCGAGCGTAGACGGCATGCGGGCCGACGAGCAGAGGTGAGTTCGCGCCAGCCCTGGGGTGCGTATCGGCGGTGTTCCGGCGCGTCCACACTCGGATCAAGGGATTCGAGCGCGGCTACGGGAGAAGACGATGGCGTTGTGGACACTGGTGGTCGGCCTGGCGGTCGCACCCTTCGTGCTGGTCGCCGGTGTTTGGGCGCAGCGGTTGAGCAGTGGCGAGTATCGGCGGCTGTGGCGGCCTTTCGAGCGGGCGCTCATGACCGGGCGGCCACCGGTCGAGATCGACGCTGCGGAGTGGGCGGAGTTTGTGGCCGCCCGGCGGCGCGGGCATCTGCGGGCGATCACGATCGAAGTGCTCGCGCTCGGCGTTTACGCGATCGGGGCGGTCAGCAGCGGTCAGTTGTTCGATCCGTTCCGGCTGGCGACCATGATGCTCATCGGGCTGTGCGCGGCTCAGATGGCGGTGCGGTTGCGCAGGATCGATCGGCTGGCCGCGCATTCGGCGGTCGCCGCTACGGCCAGGTGACTTCCAGGTCGGTGACCTCGAAACCCGCTGGGAAGTAGGCGGTTCGGGGTTCGCCGACGTGTCCACCGTGCCGCCGATAGAAGGCGATGGCGGGCGTGTTGGCTTGCAGGACTTCCAGGTACACGGGATGGCCGGGGTATTCGGTGGCGGCCCAGTCGAATCCGTGACGCAGGAGCAGGCCGCCAATGCCGCCGCGTTTGCGGGCCGGGTCGACGTGCAGGTTGTCGATGAGGACGCGGCCGTCGGGTTGGAGAGCCAGGTAGATGAATCCGGCCAGCTCGCCGTCGGATTCGGCGAGGAACAGACTGCCCTCGGCGTCGCCACCGGTGAGGCGAGTGAGCCACAGCGTTCGGTGGTCGTCGGCCAAGGAGCCGTCGAGGTAGCTCGCGGGCATGATGGCCGCGTAGGCGGTGCGCCAGCTGGCGGTGTGCAGCGTGGCGACCGCTTTCGCGTCGGCTTCGGTGCCTGGTCGGATCCGGATGGTCATGGGCTCAAGCCCGTTCGTCGAACGCCCGGAGGATTTCCGCGGCGGCGAGGGCCGGGGTGAGAGAGCCGTCGCGGACCTGTTGTTCCACCTGGGCGCGCAGGCCCTTGACCGCCGGGTTGTCGGTGAGGCGGCGCAGCAGACTGTCGTGGACCATGGTCCAGGTCCAGTCCACCTGCTGACGGCGTCGCTTCTCGGCGAACTCACCCGCCTCGGTGAGGACCCGGCGGTGGGTGAGGACGGTGTCCCAGAAGCCGTCGAGGCCGATGCCGTTGAGTCCGGACATGGTGAGTACCGGTGGCCGCCACAGCGATTCGCGCGGGTGGATAAGCCGCATCGCGCCCTGGAGTTCGCGGGCGGCGGCCTTGGCTTCCAGTTCGTGGCGGCCGTCGGCCTTGTTGACGGCGACCAGGTCGGCGAGTTCGAGGACGCCTTTCTTGATGCCCTGCAACTGATCACCGGTGCGCGCCAGGGTGAGGAAGCAGAACACGTCGACCATATTGGCGACGGTGACCTCGGATTGGCCGACGCCGACGGTCTCCACCAGGATGACGTCGTAGCCCGCCGCCTCCAGCAGCACGATGGTCTCGCGGGTCGCCTTCGCCACGCCGCCCAGCGTTCCCGCGGTCGGCGAGGGGCGGATGAACGCGTCGCGCTCCACCGACAGCCGCGCCATGCGGGTCTTGTCGCCGAGGATGGAACCGCCGGTGCGGGTCGAGGACGGGTCCACGGCCAGCACCGCCACCCGATGCCCCTGCCCGATCAGGTACATGCCCAGCGCGTCGATGAACGTCGACTTGCCGACGCCCGGAACACCGGTGATGCCAACCCGATTGGAGACGACCTCGCCGGTTTCGGGGGTGAGCCGCAGCAGCAGCTGCTGCGCGAGTTCCCGATGATCCGCGCGGGTGGATTCGACGAGGGTGATGGCGCGGGCCAGCCCGGCCCGCTCCCCCGCCCGCACCTGCGCGGCCAGCTGGTCGACATCGATCACCCGTACCACGATGGCGGTGCCGGCGGCGACCAGATCGCCATCGGCCACCGGGGTGG
>NZ_JBSGBY010000707.1:0-4005 GCF_053601505.1 Nocardia sp. NPDC004722 | reverse complement strand
ACCTGCGCCGCGATCCCGTCACCGCCACCGCCCGGCTGCTGGTCGCCGCGGGCGTGCTCACCCCGGCCGAGATGAGCAGCCGCTACGACGAGATCGGGGAGCAGGTCGCCAAGGCCGCCGAAAGCGCCTGGAACGAACCAAAATTGACGACGGCGGCCGCGGTCATGGCGTCGCTGGCACCGGCCCGCCCGACGGTGGTGCGCACCGATACGCTGCGCTCCCGCGCCGACGCCGACCGCAACGGCGGCACCCCGGAGCCCGGAGCCGAAACCGCTGCCGGGCAGTCGATCACGGCAGGCGACGGACTGACCCTCGCGCAGGCGGTCAATCAGACCCTCTCGGGGTTGCTGACCCGAGACCCGGATGTACTGGTCTTCGGCGAGGATGTGGGCCGCAAGGGCGGCGTCTACGGCGTCACCAAGGGCTTGCAGCAAAACTTCGGTGTCCGAAGGGTTTTCGACACGCTGCTCGACGAGCAGAGCGTCCTGGGCACCGCGCTCGGGGCGGCGCTGGCGGGGTTCGTGCCGATTCCGGAGATCCAGTACCTGGCGTATGTGCACAATGCCGAGGATCAGCTACGCGGGGAGGCGGCCACGCTGTCGTTCTTCTCCGGGGGCCGATACCGCAATCCTCTCGTGGTGCGCATCGCCGGACTCGCCTATCAGAAGGGCTTCGGCGGGCACTTCCACAATGACAATTCCCTTGCCGCGCTGCGGGATATCCCCGGCCTGGTGATCGCCGTCCCGGCTCGCGCCGACGACGCGGCGGCCATGCTGCGCACCTGCGTGTCGGCCGCGCGCGTGGACGGACGGGTGTGCGTATTCCTCGAGCCGATCGCGCTGTATCACACGCGCGACCTGTATCGCGCCGGTGACGGCGCCTGGCTGGCCCCGATTTCCGGTGTGCGCCATGCCGATATCGGGCGGGCCCGGGTGCACGGGACCGGCGCGCATCTGACCATCGTCAGCTTCGCCAACGGCGTGCCCATGAGCCTGCGGGTGGCGCGGCGGCTGGCGGCGCACGGCATCCACGCCCGGGTGCTGGATCTGCGCTGGCTGGCCCCGCTGCCGGTGGAGGATCTGCTCGATCACGCGCGCGCCACCGGCCGGGTGCTCATCGCGGATGAAACCCGCCGCAGCGGCGGCGTTTCCGAGGCGGTGTGCACCGCACTGCTGGATGCCGGTTTCGACGGCCCGCTCGCGCGGGTGACCAGTGCCGACAGTTTCGTGCCGCTGGGACCCGCGGCGTCGACGGTGCTGCTGGACGAGGCCGCGATCGAGGCGGCCGCCCGCGCGCTGCTGGCCGCTCCCGCGGCCCGCTGACAGGGCTCGGTAATGAGGGGTGGAGCCGGGGCCTGCTCGCGGAAGTACCAGGCTCCACCCGCCATCGACGCCGGTCCGGTCGGCGTCCCGGTGCCGCCGAGGGAGCGACACACAGATTATCTACGTAACAACTACGTAGATACGTAGATACCGGAGATCCGGCTCCGGCGCAAGGCCCCGAGGACACGCACGGCGATCGATCACGGAGAAGATCACAGTTGCCAGAGGCCGTGCCATCCGCCACGTCGCCTCCCGTCGCGGCGCGAACGGTAAGCCTGCCCTCAGTTTCGCCCTCTACACTCGAGCGCACGTCACGGGAGGAACAACGTATGCGAGCAGCGCGGGTGTGGCCATGAGCGTCGCCCTCTGCCTGATGCTCTACGGATTCGCGGTCGCGGTGCTGGCGCCCCGGCTGCTGGGCCGCTTCACCGTCGACGGAGCCGCGCCGCGCATGGCCGTCGCCGCCTGGATCGCCGCCATGGTCTCCACCCTGCTGGCCTGGACGGTGACCCTCGCGATTCTCGTCATCGACCTCATCACGCATCGCATCTCGCTGTTCCCGGCCCGATTCATGGACAGCTGTCTGCTGCACCTGCACGACGCCGCCGTCGGCGACTACGGCGGGCCGCTGCAGACCGGGCTGCTGGTGCTGTCCGGATTCGCTTCGCTCGCAGCGACTCTGGTGGCCTACCGGCTCGCCGCCACCCTGTTGCGCTCGCGCCGGCGCACCCTCGAGCACGCGCGCATGGCCCGGGTGGCCGGACGCCACCACCCCGACCTCGACGCCGTCGTCCTGGATGTCGATCATCCGGCCGCGTATTGCGTTGCGGGCAAACCGCATACGATCGTCGTGAGCCGCGGCGTGCTGACCGCGCTCGACGACCATCACGTCGACGCCGTCCTCTCGCACGAACGCGCCCACCTCGAGGGCCGCCATCACCTGCTGCTCACCCTCACCCGCGGCCTGGCCACGGTCATGCCGCGCATCGACCTGTTCACCGTCGGCGCGTCGGAGGTGGCCCGCCTGCTCGAGATGCTCGCCGACGACGCCGCGGCCCGCATCCACGGCCGCGCCACCGTGCTGGCCGCCCTGCTCACCCTGTCCACCCTCGACACCCCGCCCGCCACGGCCGAGGCGGCGCTGCTCCCGCGCGTGCGCCGCCTCGCCGAACCACTCGACCCGCCGCGGCTACATACCCGGGTGGCGGCCACCGTGGGCGCGCTCACGGCGGTCGCCATCCCGGTGGCCGCCATCATCGCCGCGGGCATCGGCATCGAGGTCTGCGCGCTCTAGGTCCGAGCGCTCCAACCGGTGCAACGCCATCGCCGCGCATCCGCCGATCACCGCCAGCCCGAGCCACACCAGCCGATCCGCGCCCGCTCCGCGCGCCGCGCCCAGCAACGCGCCGGTGCCGAGGTTGCCGAGCAGGATGCCCACCCCGACCACGGTGTTGTAGAAGCCGTAATGGGTTGCCACCAGACGATTTCCCGACAGCGAGACGACGGTGTCCATCTCGAACGGGAACACCGCGGCCGTCCCCACCGCCAGCACCGCCGCACCCAGCAGCAGTGCGCCGCTCCCGACCGCCGCACCGAAGCGGCCACCGGGCACGATCGCCAAGGGCAGGAACGCGACGCCCAGCAGCGCCACGCCCACGACCAGCCCGCGCCCGGTCCCCCACCGCCGCCGGAACCACGCGGTGATGCGCAGCTGCCCCGCCACCGCGACCACACCGGAGACGACGAACAGCGCCGAGGTGACCGCCTGCGCGTGCGCGCCCGCCAGATACCGCGCCTGCAACGGCAGTGCCAGATACACCTGAAACGACAGCACATACGAGCCGACCATCGCCACCGCGAACGCCACGAAACGCCGGTTCGCCGCGACCGTCCGCCAATCCTCGAGCACCGAGGTGGGCACGGCGGAAACTGAACGCCGCGGCGGCAACGCGCACAATTGCGCGATCGTCAACGCCGCGAACACCACCGCCGCCGCCCCGGCCGTGACCCGGAAATCAATGACCAGCAACGCCAGTCCCACCAGCGGTCCCGCCAGCATGCCCGCCTGATAGAAGACGTTGAACACCGCGAACGCCTCCACCCGCCGCTCGCCCGCCTCGACGGCGAGATGGGCGCGCACGGCCGGATTGAACAGCGCGCCCGCGAAGCCGGTGGCCGCCGAGGCGATCAGCAGGCCCGGCAGCGACGAGGCGAACACCAGCAGCGCGAAACCCGCTGTGCGCAAGAGACATCCGGCGACGATCAGCGGTTTGTAGCCGAGCCGGTCGGCCAGTGTGCCGCCCAGCAGGAACATGCCCTGCTGCGAGAAATTGCGGACGCCCAGCACCAGCCCGACCGCCCACGCCGCCAAACCCAGTGGCCCCGACAGGTATCCGGCAAGGTACGGCATCAGCATGTAGAAGCCCAGGTTGATCCCGAACTGATTGACCATCAGCAACTGTGCGGCCCGGTCGAAGCCACGGAAGTTCGCCAGGATGCTCACGCCGAGGCTCCCGGCAGCGCGGCCGCGGCCGGGATCCGCGGGTCGATCACCGTCGTGCAGCGCGTCCACCGCGACACTTGCCGTTCCCGCGGATGGCCGATCACGTCAGGCGCTGCCGGCGGCACGGCGTCGAGCAGACCGTGTGCGGCGCAATAGGAATCGTTGTAGATCGTATCGAAG
>NZ_JBSGBY010000706.1:0-4039 GCF_053601505.1 Nocardia sp. NPDC004722 | reverse complement strand
CCGGGCGCTACAACGTGGTGGATGTGGTCTGGGGCCTCGGCTTCGTGCTGGTCGCCGGGGTGGCGATGGCGGCCGGTGCGGGCTCGGTGCCGCGGCGCGTCGTGCTCTTCGCGCTGGTGTCGATCTGGGGTGCGCGGCTGAGCTGGTATCTGGCGCGGCGGACCGCGGGACACGGCGAGGATCCCCGCTACAGCGTGCTGCTGGACCGGCACGGGCGGTCGCCGGGGGTGGTGATCACCCGCATCTTCCTCACCCAGGCCGTGGCTCAGTGGGTGATCTCGCTGCCCATCCAGGTGTCCGCCGTCTCCGGTGCGACCCGGGGTGCGGCGTGGTGGGTGTTCGCGGCGGGGGTCGTCGTCTGGACGGTCGGGTTCGGCTTCGAATCGGTCGGCGATCGTCAACTCGCGCGCTTCCGTGCCGATCCCGGCAATCGGGGTCGCATCATGGACCGCGGGCTGTGGACGTGGACCCGGCACCCGAACTACTTCGGCGACTTCTGTGTGTGGTGGGGATTGTGGCTGATCGCGGCGTCGGCCTGGCCGGGCGTGCTGACCGTGTTCGCACCGGCGATCATGTCCTACCTGCTGATTCACGGCACCGGCGCTCGGCTGCTGGAACTGACGATGCGCAGTCGTCCGGGATATGCCGAATATCGAAGTCGCACAGCATATTTCTTTCCGCGACCGCCAGGTAGGTTTGCCAAGGAACGCAATTCGCCTAATTCCGACAAAACAACGCACTGAAACAATCGAATTCGATCGATCCTCCCACGAATCCCGATCGGGCAAGTACGGTTTCATCGCAGCCGACAATCGCGTGGAACTGTGAGGAATCCTTTGACCGAATCCGAACGCTCATCGTTGTCCTTCCCGCCCGCCGAGCCTCCCCCGTTTCCGCCGGCGGAACGAGCGGTCTCCAGACGCAAGCTGGCCGCGATCGCCGGTGTCCTACCCTTGAGCGCGCTGGCCGTCGGCGCGGCCGTCTGGTCCGGGAAGGACGACGGCCCGCGCAATACCGCGAACGCGGGCGGCGCCCCGTCGGGTCATCCGACGCGAACGGACACGATTCCGACCAGGACGGAACCCGCCGCCGGACTCGCACCGGAAATCGCCAAGATCGGCAGCCGGCATATTGCCGCACTGCACGCCATACACCTGCATTTGAACCACATCTCCACCTATGACCCGCAATCGCTCGACGACTATTTCACCGGCGCGCTGGATGCCACGACGGGCGCCTATCGGCAGCAGTTGATCGACACGCATCCGGCCACGCGGCAATATTTCCTCGCCACCAACTCTCGCAGCGAAGTGATCGAATTCAATTGCGGTCTGCGCGCGATCACCGGCACCACCGCACTCGGCGTGGGATACGTCAAACAGTCCACCACCACCGATCTCGCGCCGATCCCGGCCGTCACCCTGACCGCGTGGGTGGTGACCGCCGAGGAGCAGCCCGACGGCCGCTGGCTCATGAGCGACGCCAAGCGCATCTCCACCTGATACTTCGGGACCGACCGTTCGGTGCCACCTGCCGTAGGGTGAGCATCGTGCACGATGAAGTCACCGTTCAGATGGCAGCCCCCGCCCAGGAGATCTGGGACCTGATCAGCGATGTCACCAACGTCGGCCGTTTCAGCCCCGAAACGTACGGCGCCGAATGGGTGGGCGGCGCAACCGGACCCGTCGTCGGCGCCAAATTCCGCGGCCAGGTCAACCGCAACGGCTGGGGCCTCAAATACTCCACCGTCTGCCGAGTCATCGCCGCCGACCCCGGCCGCGAATTCGCCTTCACCGTCCTGGGTCCCGGCGGCGTCCCCATCAACACCTGGCGCTACCGCCTCGAACCCACCCCCACCGGCACGGCGGTCACCGAATCCTTCCACCTGGCCCACACCCTCCCCCTGCGCCTCTACTGGCTCCTGGCAGGCTGGGCCCGAGGCAAAACCAACCGCAAGGGCATGCAACAAACCCTCGACAACATCAAAGCCACCGTCGAATCCCCGCGCTGAGAACCGATTTCACACTGAATCAGTGAGACGAACCGGGGCCGTGGCGGGTTGCCAGACGCAACGGACGTCGGGTTCGTGTTCCTCGTTCCGGTGGCCGTCGGTCCACTCCACCTCGGTGAAGCCGTGGCGCGCGTAGAAGCGTCGAGCGGGCTCATTGGCCTGGAATGTCCACAGCTCCAAGCCGTTCGGCCGACGCTGTTTGGCCAACTCGACGAAGCGGTCGCCCAGTCCCCGGCCGCGCCAGGGTGGGTCGAGGTAGAGCTGTTCCAGCTCGTCGGTGGCGAGGACCAGGACGCCGACGACCGCACCGTCCGCCAGGGCTATCCAGGTTTCTCGGTGCGGGACGACGACTTCGGCGAACCATCGATGGACAGCGGCGTCGTCGTGGGCTCGATGGATCGAGGGTAGGGCTGCCGAGTAGGAGCGCAGCCATACACCGGCGGCAGCAGGGGCGTCTTGGTCTTGCGCGCGCCGGAAAAGGAGATCCACGCAACCCACGTCAGACATTAGATTCGGGCGCGGGCCGCGTCCCACGACAGCGGGATGTCCGCGGTCGACCCGGCCGTCTCGACGAAGTTCGGGTTGCCGATGCGACCGGCCATGTCGGCCAGCATCTTCGCGTGCGTGCCGCTGTGCGCGAACTCGTCCATGGCCGCCTTGTCCGACCACGCCGAGAGCGTCCAGAAGGTCTTGTGGATCAGTTTGGCGTCCAAGGCGAAGCCGACGCAGCCCGGCGAGGACCGCAACTGGGCGCGAATCCGCAAGGTCCAGTACAGGAATCGGGGCACGTCGCTGTATCTGGTCAGCGGCAGCCGGGAGGTGAGCACGTGCAGCGCGTCACCGTCGGCGGGCTGATGCGGTCCCTTGGTCCAGGGCAGAGCGGGCATGACAGGGTTCTCCTTGTTATCGGATGGAGGGACTAGGAAGCCGACTATTCGGTGCCGTCAGGATCCGACAGATCCAGTTCCAGCACACTCGTGACATTCAGCAGCATGCCCTGCGCCATGAAATCGAACGTGCCGCCGGCGTCACCGCCGGACAGCTCCTTCACCACCCGGTACAGGCTGTGAAAACGTTCGCGCGCGAGGGCGCGGATCTCTTCGTCGAGAGCCGCCGCCGCGTACACCTGCAATTGAAAAGTGAGCGACCGCCGATCGCCCAGCAACTCGACATAGGCCACCCCCATGGCGTCCAGCCGCATCTCCCGCACACTGTCCCGCGCGGCCCCGCGAAAGGCATCCTCGACAGCATCGAACCCCTGGTTCGTAGCAGCCAGGAACACCGCTTTCTTGGTCGGAAACAACCGGAACAAATAAGCCTGCGAAATCCCCGCCCGCCGAGCAATCGACTCCGTCGTCGTCGCCGTATACCCACCGGCCGCAAACTCGGCAATGGCCGCCGCCAGCACCTGTTCGCGCCGCGCACCCGCTGACATCCGCGCCCGCCCCGCTGAACCCACACCCTTAGTTTAGTGAGCACTCACCCAATCAATCAACGGATCCGGCGAATCCTTCAGCGGGAGTTAACAGTCCGGCCACCCGCCAACACCTTCGAGAGAAACTTGCCCGTGGGCAATATTGCCCGTAGGCACGTTTTGATACGGTGAACATGTGGCGGACGACACCGGGCTCGGCTTACGCGAGCGGAAGAAGATCGACACCCGTACGGCGATCAGTGATGCCGCTTGGGAACTGCTGGGCGAGCGGGGAGTTGAGGGGTTACGGCGGGAGGAGATCGCGGACCGGGTTCGGGTTTCCGTACGAACGTTCAACAACTACTTCACGAGCAAGTACGACGCACTGGCCTATCGGCAGGTTGAGCGGTTGCGGGAGAACATCGCGGCACTGCGGGCACGGCCGGTGAATGAGCCTTTGTGGGAGGCCATTTCGGCTTCGTTCGTCGACCGCACCGATCCGGGATCCCGGGTGCCGAGTAGTGCTCAGGCGGCGGTGCTGCGGGATTTGCTGACCAGGCCGCAGATGCGGGCGGCGGTGTCGAAGGTGTGTTTCACCGACGAGGAATTGATCG
>NZ_JBSGBY010000705.1:0-4046 GCF_053601505.1 Nocardia sp. NPDC004722 | reverse complement strand
GAGAGGGGTGAGGCGATGATGTTGCGGACCCGCTCGTGGGTGGCGCTGGGCAGCAGCCCGGCCTCGGTGAGTCGATCGGTGAGCGCGGCCGCGTCGCGGACCTGTCGCAACTGCACGTTGCCGCGAGAGGTGAGCTCGATGTTCCCGTCGCCGAGGTCGACCGCCGCCGCGGCGAGGGACTGCAACTGTTCGGGGGACAAGCGCCCGCCGGGTACGCGGATACGGGCGAGGGGACCGTCGGCTGCTTCGTGCAGGCGCAGCACGCCCGGGCAGGAATCGGGATCGGATCGCGTCATGACGCCCCCAGCCTACGGAGGATGCCGAGGTCGAGCATCCCTGGGCCGCATGGGTATCTGTCCGATATCCAAATTTGTAGATATTGCGATCTATGCATTGATTGCCCGAAAGTCGGTGGGGGCAGTAGGGGATTCGGGTGGAGACAGAAAGATTCCGGGGCATCGAGCCCCGGAATCTGTTGGGCGAATTCGGGGAAGCGGGGTCAGCCCGCCTGGTGGGGTTCGATGGACTTCGGGGCGCCGCGGCGGCGTGCGAAGGCCGGGGAGACCTCCCAGGTGTCGTTCATGAGGCTGGGGACATTGTGGTGTTCGACGTGGTCGCGGTGGATGGTGGTGGTCATGATGGTGATGCCGAAGAGGACGGTGGCGGCGCAGATGATGCCGGCGAGCATGGCCCACTGCGTATGACCGGAGCCGGCGGCCGTGAGGGCCATGGCCAGCGTTGCGAAGGCAACCAGTGCGCAAAAGTATCCCGACCAGGCAGCAAAGCGGTTCCGCCTGACCCATCCTGGAGTGGTTGGCATACCGGCAGCATACGGGTGGACCGGTCGGTCTCCCAGCTGCTCGGACGAGCCTTTGCCGCACTGTGATCCGGGCGGGTTGCGGGGAGTACGCGGCGGGCGCGATAGCATCGGCGAGCTCGTCGAACGGAAGAAACCGGTGCAATTCCGGTGCGGTCGCGCCACTGTGACAGTCAGACCTTCCGACGAGCGCCGTACCGTGCTGGGCGCGTCACCCGAGGAAGGCCGAAACCTGTGATTCTGCTGCTGTCCACGTCCGATACCGATCTGCTGAGCGCGCGAGCCAGCGGGGGAGAGTATCGGCTCGCCAATCCCGCGCGGCTGCTGCCGGAGGATCTGCCCGGGCTGCTCGACGGCGCCGAGCTGGTGATCGTGCGCATCCTGGGCGGCAAGCGCGCCTGGGAGGCCGGGCTGGAGACGGTGCGCGCCAGTGGGATTCCGATGGTCGCGCTGGGCGGTGAGATCGCGCCGGACGCCGAACTCATGGAGTGCTCGACGGTGCCGGGCGGCGTGGCCGCGGACGCGCACAACTACCTGGCCGCGGGCGGTCCGCGAAACCTGTTGCAGCTGCACAACTTCCTGTCCGACACGGTGCTGCTGACCGGGCACGGGTTCGAGCCGCCGGTGGAGATGCCGAGCTGGGGTGAGCTGGAACGGGAGGCGCGCGCGGTCGACGCGGACGCCCCGACGGTCGCGGTGGTGTATTACCGCGCCCAGCATCTGGCCGGGAACACCGGCTATATCGACGGGCTGTGCGAGGCCATCGAGGACAAGGGCGCGCGGGCGCTGCCGCTGTACTGCGCCTCGCTGCGGACCGCGGAACCGGAACTGCTGGCCGCGCTGCGCACCGCCGACGCGCTGGTGGTCACGGTGCTGGCCGCCGGTGGCACCAAGCCCGCGACCGTCTCGGCCGGTGGCGACGACGAGGCGTGGGACGTGGGTGCGCTCGCGGATCTGGATGTTCCGATCCTGCAAGGGCTCTGCCTGACCAGCGGCCGCGCGCAGTGGGAGGCCAATGACGACGGCCTCTCGCCGTTGGATGTGGCCACCCAGGTGGCGGTGCCGGAGTTCGACGGCCGCATCATCACGGTGCCGTTCTCGTTCAAGGAATTCGACGCCGACGGACTGTCGACCTATGTGCCCGACGCCGAGCGTGCGGCCCGGGTGGCCGGTATCGGGGTGCGGTACGCGCGGCTGCGGCACATTCCGAACGAGCGCAAGAAGATCGCGATCGTGCTGTCGGCGTACCCGACCAAGCATGCCCGCATCGGCAATGCCGTCGGCCTGGACACCCCGGCCAGCGCGATCCGGCTGCTCAGTGAAATGCGTTCGGCCGGTTACGATCTCGGCGCGGAGGGCGAGATCCCCGGTCTGGAGCAGGGCGACGGTGACGCGCTCATCCACGCGCTGATCGCCGCAGGCGGTCAGGACCCCGACTGGCTGAGCGCCGAACAGCTGGAGGGCAACCCGATTCGCATCGGTGCGTCGCTCTACCGGCAGTGGTTCGACACCCTGCCGGAGGATCTGCGCGAGGGCGTCACCGAGGCGTGGGGTGCGGCGCCGGGCGAGCTCTACGTCGACCGCTCCGCCGATCCCGAGGGTGAAATCGTCATCGCCGCACTGCGTTTCGGCAATGTGGTGCTGATCGTGCAGCCGCCGCGCGGATTCGGCGAGAACCCGGTCGCCATCTACCACGACCCGGATCTGCCGCCGAGCCACCACTATCTGGCCGCCTACCGCTGGCTGGCCGCGCCGGAGGGCTTCGCCGCGGACGCGGTGGTGCACCTGGGCAAGCACGGCAATCTGGAGTGGCTGCCGGGCAAGACCCTCGGCATGTCGGCGTCCTGCGGCACGGACGCCGCGCTGGGTGATCTGCCGCTGATCTACCCGTTCCTGGTCAACGATCCGGGCGAGGGCACGCAGGCCAAGCGCCGCGCCCACGCCACCCTGGTCGACCACCTGATCCCGCCGATGGCGCGCGCCGAAACCTACGGCGACATCTCGCGATTGGAGCAGCTGCTCGACGAGCACGCCAATATCTCCGCGCTCGACCCGGCCAAGCTGCCCGCCATCCGCCAGCAGATCTGGACGCTCATGCGCGCGGCCAAGATGGACCACGATCTGGGGCTAGCCGAACGGCCCGAGGAAGACGTCTTCGACGACATGCTGTTGCACGTCGACGGCTGGCTGTGCGAGATCAAGGACGTGCAGATCCGTGACGGCCTGCACGTGCTCGGCCAGGCCCCGGCCGGGGAGGCAGAGGTCGATCTGGTGCTGGCCATGCTGCGCGCCCGGCAGTTGTGGGGTGGCGAGGTCAATGTGCCGGGTCTGCGGGAAGCGCTGGGGCTCAGCGAAGCCGGGGACGAGTCGCGCGAGCGCGTCGACGCCTTCGAGAAGCTGGCCCGCGAACTCGTGCTGACCATGCAGGAGGTCGACTGGGACATCGACTCCATCGACGCGGTCACCGAGACCCTGCTCGGCGGCGAACTCGCCGAGGCCGCCGGGATCACCGCGAGCGGAGACCCGCTGACCGAGGTGCGCCGGGTGCTCGGTTTCGCGGCCACCGAGGTGGTACCGCGGCTGCGACAGACCGGGGTCGAGATCGCGCGCATCCTGCACGCGCTCAACGGCGGTTTCATTCCGGCCGGCCCGAGCGGGTCGCCGCTGCGCGGGTTGATCAACGTGCTGCCGACCGGTCGCAACTTCTACTCGGTCGACCCCAAGGCGGTGCCGTCGCGGCTGGCCTGGGAAACCGGTCAGGCGATGGCGGATTCGCTGCTGGAACGCTATCTGGCCGACCACGGCGAATACCCGCGCTCGGTGGGGCTGTCGGTGTGGGGCACCTCGGCCATGCGGACCTCCGGCGACGATATCGCCGAGGTGTTCGCGCTGCTGGGCGTGCGGCCGGTGTGGGACGAGGCGAGCCGCCGCGTCACTCGCCTGGAAGCCATCGCCCTCGACGAGTTGGGCCGCCCGCGCATCGACGTGACCGTGCGCATCAGCGGCTTCTTCCGCGACGCCTTCCCACACGTGCTGGCGCTGCTCGACGACGCGGTGCGCCTGGTGGCCGAGCTCGACGAGCCCGCCGAATCCAACTATGTGCGCGCCCACGCCCAGGCCGACCTGGCCGAGCACGGTGACGAACGCCGCGCCACCACAAGGATTTTCGGCTCCAAGCCGGGCACCTACGGGGCGGGGCTGTTGCAGCTGATCGACTCCAAGAGTTGGC
>NZ_JBSGBY010000704.1:0-4053 GCF_053601505.1 Nocardia sp. NPDC004722 | reverse complement strand
TTCTCTGTCTGTGTGTGTCTTTGTTTGGTTGCTTGCGTGTGTTGGCTCCTCTCCCCCCCCCCCCCCACACCCCCAGCACAACCCGGAGGGTCAGTCCTCGGCGTCGACGACCGGCGGGGTCTCGTAGATGTCGAGCAGCCACTCCTCGGTGGCACTCTCGGCATCTTCCTCGTCCGGGCGGATGCGGTTGCTCAGGCGAACGCCCAGACCCAGCGTTTGGGCGGCCTTCACCATCTCGAGGGCCTCTTCGGGCCCGGTGTAGTGGGTGGCGATCAGACGGGGCTCGTCGTCGAAGTCCTCTTCGGACAGCACGAGTTCCAGACCTTCATCGGTTGTCGACATGGGTCAGCACAGTACGCCGAGAATTCGCCGCGGCGGTACCGAAACTCGCTCAGCGAGTGAACAACCAGGCGACTACCACAAGAACAAGGAGTGCGATCAGGGCAAGCTGGACACGAGAACGCGGCATCTCAGGCGGCTTCCTTCCGGATGCGACGCGGCGCGGCGGCGGGGACCGCGGCCTCCCGGGCGGCGATCCGATCGCGCCCGAGCACGCGCAGCGCCACCCGCAGCATCCGGTCCAGCAGGTAGGCGATGGCCAGGCAGACCGGCACCATGGCGGCCAACACCACCGCGAACTGGGGAACGAAGGGCAGCCCGGCCACCCACAGTTCGACACTGTCCCACCAACTTGCCATCGCATGCACGACCCCAGCCTAGGCCGAAGACGCAATGGTGGACGATTCGGGCTCAGCGGGCCGATCATGTCTTCTATGGAGTCGTATGACGAACCCGAGTCCTCGGACCGCCCGCTCGGCAGTGAGATCGGCATCGATCCGGTCGTGGACTTCGACGATCCCGCCTCGGTAGACGCTCCCCGCGAGGGGATCGACCGCAATGATCCGGCCCTGTCGGACAACTATCTGCCGTCCGCGACAGGTGGTATGCATCACTCCGTGTTTCCCCCCATCGACGACTACGCCTTCCTGTCGGATTGCGAGACCAACTGCCTCATCGCCCGCAACGGCTCGGTGGAGTGGATGTGCGTGCCGCGACCGGACTCCCCCAGCATCTTCGGGGCCATGCTGGACCGCAGCGCCGGGCATTTCCGCATCGGCCCCTACGGCCGCAATGTGCCCGCCGCGCGCCGGTATCTGCCCGGCGGGCTGATCGTGGAGACCACCTGGCAGACCGAGACCGGCTGGCTCATCGTGCGCGACGCGCTGGTGCTGGGCCCGTGGCACAACAACCGCTCGCGCAGCCGCACCCACAAGCGCACGCCCATGGACTGGGATGCCGAGCACATGCTGCTGCGCACCGTGAAATGCGTGAACGGTGTGGTGGAGCTGGAGATGAGCTGCGAGCCCGCCTTCGACTACCACAACGGCCCGGCCAACTGGGAGTACAGCGGCACCGTCTACGAACAGGCCAGTGCCACTTCACAAATCGAGGGCTGCCCGACCCTGACGCTGACCACCGACCTGCGCCTGGGCTTGGAAGGCCGGGAGGCGCGGGCCCGCACCCGGATGAAGGAGGGCGACGAGTGCTTCGTCGCGCTGTCCTGGTCTGATCTGGAACCGCCGCACACCTTCGCCGAGGCGGCGGAGAAGATGTGGCAGACCACCGAATACTGGCGGCAGTGGATCACGCAGGGCCGCTTCCCCGATCATCCGTGGCGCGGGTTCCTGCAACGCAGCGCGCTGACCCTCAAGGGCCTCACCTACGCGCCGACCGGCGCGCTGCTGGCCGCCGCGACCACGTCGCTGCCGGAAACCCCGGGTGGCGAACGTAATTGGGACTACCGCTACACGTGGGTGCGCGACTCCTCGTTCGCGCTGTGGGGCCTGTACACGCTCGGACTGGATCGCGAGGCCGACGACTTCTTCGCCTTCCTGCACGACGTGACCACCGACGACGACGGCAAACCCACACCGCTGCAAGTGCTCTACGGCATCGGTGGCGAACGCGAGATCACCGAGACCGAGGTACCCCAGCTGTCCGGCTACGACGGTGCGCGGCCGGTGCGCATCGGCAACGGCGCCTACAACCAGGATCAGCACGATATCTGGGGCACCATCCTGGATTCGGTGTACCTGCACGTGAAATCGCGTCAGCAGGTGCCGGAAACGTTGTGGCCCATGCTGGAGCGGCAGGTGCACGCGGCAATCGAGAACTGGCGCAATCCCGATCGCGGCATCTGGGAGGTGCGCGGCGAGCCGCAGCACTTCACCTCGTCCAAGGTCATGTGCTGGGTGGCGCTGGATCGTGGCGCGAAACTGGCCGAGCTGCACGGGGAGATGGACTACGCCAAGAAGTGGCACGACATCGCCGACGAGATCCGCGCCGACATCCTCGACAACGGCGTCAACTCCGAGGGCGTGTTCACCCAGAGCTACGGCAGCGAAAGCCTGGACGCCTCCCTGTTGCTGGTGGTGCTGACCCGCTTCCTGCCGCCCACCGATCACCGGGTGCGCGCCACCGTGCTGGCCATCGCCGACGACCTGACCGAGAACGGCCTCGTGCTGCGCTACCGCACCGAGACCACCGACGACGGGTTGTCCGGCGCGGAGGGCTCGTTCACCATCTGTTCGTTCTGGCTGGTGTCGGCACTGGTGGAGATCGGTGAGCTGGCCCGGGCCCGGCACCTGTGCGAGCGGCTGCTCGGCTACGCCAGCCCGCTCAAGCTGTACGCGGAGGAGATCGACTCGCGCAACGGGCGGCACCTGGGCAACTTCCCGCAGGCGTTCACCCACCTGGCGCTGATCAATGCCGTCATGCATGTGATCCGGGCGGAGGATTCCCGCACCGCGAGCACGTTCAACCCGGCCCACCCGGGCCGCTGAGAAACATACGGAGAAAACGAAATCGGCCGCTTTCGCGGCCGATTTCGTTCGATCTCGTTCAGTACGAGGAGTTCTCGCCGATCGTGTCGGCGCTCTCGCGGATCTCCCGCAACCGCACCAGCGAGCGTTCGATCTCGGTGAGCCGCGCCTCGCGGCCCGCGCCCGAGCCGACCGTGGCCGCCTCCTCGGCGGCCCGCAGCGAGGCGTCCACCGAACGCAGTGTGGCCGAGGCGATCTCGGTGAAGTGATCGCGCAGGCTGCGCTGCACCGAGCGCAGCCGGTAGCGGGACTCCTTGCTCACCTGGAAGATCACATCGTCCATCAGCCGGGCGACCGCCACCTTGGCCTCGGCCTGGCGGCGCTGGCGGCGGGCCTTGCGGTCGTCCCACAGCGCGTTGACGCCCAGCAGCACGGCCGCGCCGCCGGAGTACCAGTTCACCAGCGACATGTGCAGCAGGCTGGTGATCAGGCCGACCATCAGCAGGCCGCCGTAGGAACCGCGCAGCGCGGTCAGGACCTGTTGCGTGACACCGTGTTTGGCGCTGTCGAGCTTGTCCAGCGCGGCCACCGGTTCCAGCACCGCCCCGACATCGCCCGGATTGTCGAGCTTGAGATCCGGGGTGGGGATGCCGCTTTCGGGGAACTTGGCCGCCACCTGCTCGGCCAGCTCCACCGAGCGGTAGTGGGCGATGACGAAGTTCTCCTCCACCGCCTCGCAGATCTTGGCGTCCAGGTCCGCGCCGAACTCGGCCCAGCCCTTGGCCGGATTGCCCTTCATGATGTCGGCTTCGGCATCACGGATCAGGCTCCGAAGCCGGTGCCGCAGATCGTGTTCGGTGTCGGCCATCAGCTCGCCGGCCCCGTCGGCCAGGGTCACCTGCCAGTTGGCGGTGCGCTGGCGCAGCTGCTCGGCCTCCTCGCGGGTGCGGCGCAACTGCTCGGTGACCACGGTGAGGCGGCGCGGATCCCGCAGCGTCTCGGCCTCGCTGCGCAACGCCAGCGCCAGATGGTCGGTGATGAGCGCGATATCGCGCACCGCGGCCTGCACCGCCACCACGTCCGCACGACCCAGCACATACGAGCGCAGGTGGTCGAGCAGTTGCGGCACACCGGATTCCAGATCCAGCTGCTCGTCACCGTTGGCGGCGGCGTGCTCGTGCAGCCGCGCCGAGGCCGGGGCGACGGCGAAGGCCAGTCCGGCGGCGTCGAG
>NZ_JBSGBY010000703.1:0-4058 GCF_053601505.1 Nocardia sp. NPDC004722 | reverse complement strand
GGTTGAACACAGCTTGGCCGATTACGCGCATTCCGATCACGCCAGCCGCAGCCGGGAAGAGAAGGCCCGGCGGCTGGCCGCCTACATCTGGGCGCGTGGCATCACCGGCGACGAACTGCTCGCCATGCCCGCGGCACACCGCCGCAAACTGGCCCGCGCCGCCGACACCAACCCACCGAGCACCGAGGAAACCTGGCAGGTCGTGGCCCGCCTGTTGACCGACAAGGACGCCTGGGCAACCCGCAACCCCACCCACCCCGCCGCCGCCCGGCCCCACCTCGACGAAAAGATCCTCTGGGTGAAACCCCCGGTCAAACCCTGGGAGTAGCGCGCCCGGACCCTTGACAGCAAGAAATGAACCAGGGTTCACTGCTTGGGTGTCCCCCGACTACGAGAACCACTCCGGTACCCGACCGGCCGCTTGGCGCGATGATCTGACCGGTGGTGACGACTCGCTGTTCGCGGGGCGTCCGGAGCCGGTCGACGAATACACCGGCCGCGTACTGACCTACGAGGTGACCGGGCGGATTGCTCGGATCACGTTCAATCGGCCCGAGCGCGGTAATGCGATCACCGCGGATACGCCGATCGAATTGGCGGCGGCAGTCGAGCGGGCCGATCTGGATCCACGGGTGCACGTGATCGTGGTGAGCGGGCGGGGTAAGGGATTCTGCGGCGGGTACGACCTGTCGATCTTCGCCGAGAACAGCTTCGCTCCGGCGGAGGGATCACAGCCGACCGAGGGCACGGTGCTGGATCCGGTCGTGCAGGCGCGCAACCACAATCCCTGGGGCACTTGGGATCCCATGGTCGACTACGCCATGATGTCGCGATTCAACCGCGGGTTCTCCAGTCTGCTGCACGCCAACAAGCCGACCGTGGCCAAGGTGCACGGGTTCGCCATCGCGGGCGGCACCGATATCGCGCTGTACGCCGATCAGATCATCTGCGCCGCGGACGCGCGCTTCGGCTACCCGCCCACCCGCACCTGGGGGATTCCGGCGGCGGGGATGTGGGCGCACCGCGTGGGTGATCAGCGGGCCAAGCGGCTGCTGTTCACCGGGGACAGCCTCAGCGGGAAGCAGGCCGAGGAGTGGGGGCTGGCCATCGAGGCCCCGCCCGCCGACGAGCTCGACGCGCGCACCGAGGAACTGCTGGAACGCATTTCGCGGGTGCCGATCAACCAGCTCATCATGGCGAAGCTGGCGCTCAACAGCGCGCTGCTCAATCAGGGCGTACTGAACTCCGGCATGATCAGCACCGTGTTCGACGGCGTCTCGCGGCACACCCGGGAGGGCTACGCCTTCCAATTGCGTTCGGCCACCGCCGGTTTCCGCGAGGCCGTGCGCGAACGCGACGAGCCGTTCGGGGATTGGAAGGGCGCGCGCGCCGAGCCGCCCCAGGACTGAGCCTCAGCCGATGCCCTCCAGGTCGGTGCGCTCGACCTCGGCGACCACCCGGCCCGCCAGGGAGCGCAGGGCCGCGGCCTCGGCGGGGGTCATGTCGTCGATGAACAGCCGCCGCACCAGCTCGACGTGATTGGGCGCGGCGGCCTCGAGGGCCGCGCGACCCGCGTCCGTGAGGCGCACCTCGCGGCCGCGCGCGTCGTCGACGGCCTGGCAGCGATCGATCAGGCCCCGTGCGCTCATCCGGGTCAGATGCTTGGACAGGCGGCTCTTGTCCCAGCAGATCTCCGCGCCCAATTCCTTGGCGCGCAACTGCCCTCCGGCCGCGGACAGCGCGACCAGGACTTCGTAATCGGAGAAGGACATCCCGTCGCGGGCCAGCCCGGCGGCGAGGGCGGAGTCCAGCCGTTGCCGCATGCGAATATAGGACTGCCAGGTCACCTGTTCCGCATCGCTCAGCCAGCGCGTCATGAGTTCCATAGTATCGACGGTTAGTTGACATGGACACTATGAGGATCCACAGGAACCTCACGGGCGCTCGGCACCGACCTCCAGCGCGGTGCTGACGTACAGTACTGACGGTTCGAATTGCGTAGTTCTGGCGGAAATCATCAATGCGAGAGCGGGTTTCCAGACGGGACGAATGAGACATATTCCGGCAGAAGAGGTTCCGGCGTTCGGGGCAAATCCCCTAATCGACCTGGATGGATAGCCCATCCGGTTGACAATGCAACGTTGCGCCAGAAAACTCGACGCCGAGCCCGGACCGGTCACCGCGCCGCGACCCCGTGGCGGCGGTGGCACCTCCGCGCCGAACCGGGCCAGCTACCACCCTATTGCGCCGACATTGAGGAATACATGAACGTTCGCCGGCTTCTCGTCACCGCCAGCGTCGCGGGCTTGACGACCATCGCAGCCCAGTCCGCCGTCGCCCTCGCCGACGTCCCCACCGGTTCCTCGGGCACCGGTTCTTCCGCGATCGACACCGGCTCCGCCGCCACCGGCTCGGCGGGTCTGTCGCAGACCGGCTCGGCCGGCGGGCCCGTCTACGAGAACTGCGACCAGGCCCGCGCGGCCGGCGTCGCCCCTCTCTTCCGCGGTCAGCCCGGCTACAGCCCGCACTTGGATCCCGACGGCACCGGCATGGCTTGCCCCACCGTCTGATTCGAGTCGAATCAACTCTCGAACTCGCAGGGGTAACCCCTGAAACCCCGATTCGGGGTGGAGAGGAACTCAGGGGCCAGCCCCTGAAAGTCGTCGACCGCTCAGCGGCGGAAGATCTTCACCACGACCAGGGTCGCGATCAGGGCACCGGCCCCGATCAAGCTGTACTTGATCTTCGGCTCGTTCAGCTTGGCCACCACGGACTGCTTGGCGTTGTCGGCCAGGCGCTGGGGGTCGGCGCGGACCGCGAGTTCGTCGAGGGTGCTTGCGAGCCGGTTGCGGGCGGCCTCGATCTCGCGCTCGATCGCCTCGGTGTCTCTCGCCACGTCACACTCCTGTCTGAATGCCGCACTACCGGCGGCGACTGTCGTCTCAGGGGTCGCCCGCGCCGACTCCTTCGCGCGGCAGGCGGACCCGAACAGGAGTGTATCGCCAATACCGCGCCGGGCTCCGGGACTCACACGCGAGTCCTGACCGGCCCGGTCTGCAGGGCAATCGCATCGACTAGCGTGGGCGGCATGACCGAGAATCACCGACTCAGTCCCGGCGACACCGCCCCCGCCTTCACCCTCCCCGACGCCGACGGCAAGGACGTCTCGCTGTCGGACTACCGCGGGCGCAAGGTGATCGTCTACTTCTACCCGGCCGCCAGCACCCCCGGCTGCACCAAGCAGGCCTGCGACTTCCGCGACAACCTCGCCGAATTGGAGGGCGCGGGCATCGAGGTGGTCGGCATCTCCCCCGACAAGCCCGCCAAGCTCGCCAAGTTCCGCGACGCCGAGCAGCTCACCTTCCCGCTGCTGTCCGACCCGGACAAGGAGGTGCTCGGCGCGTACGGGGCCTTCGGCGAGAAGATGATGTACGGCAAGAAGGTCACCGGCGTCATCCGCTCCACCTTCCTGATCGACGAGACCGGCAAGGTCGAGGTCGCCCAGTACAACGTGAAGGCCACCGGCCACGTCGCCAAGCTCCGCCGCGACTTGTCGGTCTGAAAGGCCGCGAACCCGGAAAACACCGAACCCCGGCCACATTCATGGCCGGGGTTCGGTGTGAGGGGTGTCGGAAAGCTCTAGACCTTCGGCATCATCTGCGCGGCCCACTGCAGCATCATGCGCCAGTGGCCGTCCCACCAATCGGAGAACTCGGGGGTGCCTAATGGCGGCGGGGCCGTTTCGCCGGGGAACAGGCCGGACTCGGTGGGGGCGCCGACCGCGTGGGTCGGGGCCGGGATGATCGACTCGGGGTTCGAGGCGACCTCGGGCTCGGGCTGCGCCTTGATCAGCGGCCGGGGGTGGGACTTCGGGCCGTCGGAGTGCGGACCCCAGTTGAGAGTGGCCGGGTCGATGGTCACCATTTCGCCGGGCGGCGGCGCGGGCTGATCGGTATTCGCCGTGACCGTGTCGGTGGGCGTGACCATGCCGGGCATGGCGGGCAGCCCGGCGCCCGCGGAACCGGAATCCGGTGCGGGCGCGGCGGGCGCGGGCGCGG
>NZ_JBSGBY010000702.1:0-4063 GCF_053601505.1 Nocardia sp. NPDC004722 | reverse complement strand
CCACCGCCGCGTCGGCCAGCGCCCGGCTGTGCGACACCACCACCAACCCGATCACCGTGCCACCCGCCCGATCACGACAGAGCCGATCGGGCGGCCGCGACCAGCAGCGCCGCGCTCGTCGCACCCGGATCCTGGTGGCCCGCACTGCGTTCGCCGAGATAGGAGGCCCGGCCCTTGCGCGCCACCAACGGCGTGGTCGCGTTCCGTCCGGCCTCGGCCGCAGCCACCGCCGCGTCCAGCGCCGCCGTGGCGTCCATCCCGCCCGCCACCGCCTCGTCCAACGCGTCGGCGGCCGGAGCGAGGGCATCGACCATGGTCTTGTCCCCGAGCTCGGCCTTGCCGCGCGCGATCACGCCGTCCAGTCCGGCCCGGAAGCCGTGCGCGAAATCGGCCGGTGTCGAACCGCTTTCGACCGCACCGGCGAAGCGCAGGAAGAAGGTGCCGTACAGCGGACCGCTCGCGCCGCCGATGGTGCGGATCAGCACCATCGCCGTCTGCTTGGCCGCGTCCGCGGCTGTCGCGGGCGTCGAATCATCCAGGGCCGCAACCGCCGCCGTCATGCCGCGCCGCATGTTCGTGCCGTGGTCGGCGTCACCGATGGCGGCATCGAGGGCGGTCAACTCCGTGGCGTGCGCGTCGATCGATGTCGCGAATTCCCGCACCCACGTGGCGATGTCCACGCTCGCCATCAGATGCCCCACCGCAGCGCGGGCGTCCGCACCGGCGCGTCCCACAGGGCCGTCAGCTCGTCGTCCAACCTGGTCAGGGTGATCGAGCAGCCCGCCATATCGAGCGAGGTGATGTACGACCCGACCAGCGACCGCTCGATCCGAAGGCGATGCCCGCCGAGGATCCGCGCCACCTCGTCGAACATCAGATACAGCTCGAGCAGGGGAGTGGCGCCCATGCCGTTGACGAAGCACAGCACCCGATCCCCCTGCGCGAAAGGCAGATCCGCGAGGATCGGTTCCAACAGCAGCTCGGCGATATCGCGCGCGGGGGCGACCGGCAGCCGCAGCCGACCCGGCTCACCGTGGATGCCGATGCCGATCTCCATCTCGTGCTCACCGAGTTCGAAGGTCGGATGCCCGACCGCAGGAACGGTGCACGAGGTCAGCGCCATCCCCATGCTGCGCGAATTCGCGTTCACCGTCTCGGCGATCCGCGCCACCTCGGCCAGCGGGCGGCCCTGCTCGGCGGCCGCGCCCGCCATCTTCTCCAGGATCACCGTCGCGCCCACCCCGCGCCGACCCGCCGTGTACGTGCTGTCCTGCACCGCCACATCGTCGTTCACCACCACCGACCGCACCTCGGTGCCGGTCTCGGCCGCCGCCAGTTCGGCGGCCATCTCGAAGTTCATGACGTCGCCGGTGTAGTTCTTCACGATGTGCAGCACCCCGGCCCCGGCATCCACGGCGGCGGTTGCGGCCTGGATCTGATCGGGCACCGGCGAGGTGAAGATCTCCCCCGGACAGGCCGCGTCCAGCATGCCGAGCCCGACGAAACCGCCGTGCAGCGGCTCGTGCCCGGAACCACCGCCGGAGAGCAATCCCACCTTGCCGGGCACCGGCGCGTCGGCGCGGACCACGATGCGCTGCTTCACATCCACCCGCAGCTCGGGATGCGCGGCGGCCATGCCCGCCAGCGCGGCATCCACCACCTCGGCCGGATCGTTGATGAGCTTCTTCACCGAATTCTCCCGTCGCCAGGCCGGTTCGCGGTCTCCCGCGAGCTTATTCGGGCTCCTCCAGGGTGCGGGCCAACTCGATGTCGGTCACCAACTGCACCATCAGATCTCGCAGTTCACAGTCGGGCAGATGGTCGGCGGCGAACTCGAAGGGCTCCGACACGTCGAGCCCGCCCTGGGTCGCGGCCAGGATCACCCACGGAATCCCGACATCGGCCACACCCAGCCGCTCCCGGATCAAATCGGTGGTGTCGTCCATCAGCCCGTTGCGCGCCGCCACCGCCGCCGTCATCTGCTCGTCGAGTTCCACCCGGCGCAGCTCCAGCAGGCCCGCGTCCGCGCTGATCTCCTGCGCGGGCGTGGTGCGCACCGAACCGTCGTCGTAGACCTGGTAGCCCTCGTTCACGCAGATGGTGCCCAACTTCACCTCGGCGTCGGCCAATTCGGGCAGCGTGCGCAGGCAGTCCAGCACCGCGTCCAGCGCGGCCACCAGCCGGTCGCGAATATCGCGGCGCCGCACCAGCTCCCGCTCCGCGTCCTCACGCTCGGACAGCACCTGCTCGACCGCCCGGCCGATCTGGAAGGCCATGGCCGTGGAGGCCGGGGCCCAGCCGCCGCGCGGCACGAACTCGTCCTCCCTGGGGGTAATGGTGTCCAGGAACGCGTTCACCGCATCGAGCAGGTCGCGCAACTGTTCGCGGGACACGGCCGGATGGCGGAAGGCTCGCAGGTACTGCTCGTGCGCTTCCACGGGATCGACCTCACCGTCGCTCACGCAGCCGATACTGCCACGCCCCCGCGCCCGGGCTGCTAATCACGGCCACGGCCCGTGTCGCGGAGTTCTCGTAGAGTGGCAGCGAATGCAACGACAAGCGAAGGGTCGATCTTGTCCACAGTTTTGGTGAAGGGCCAGAACGGTCCCTTGAGCGTCCAGGATCTGGTGATCAGCGTGCAGGTGGCCGCGCCCGCGGACCTGTCCGCGCTGCTGGTGACCGCCGCGGGCACGGTCCGCACCGACGCCGATTTCGTCTTCTTCAACCAGCCCTCCGGCCCCGGCGTCGCCCTGCGGCCCGGTGCGCCCGGCCAGCCGCAGGTGCTGGCGGTGTCCCTCAACGCGATTCCCGCCGAGATCGACCAGCTGCGGGCCGTCATCACCCTCGACGACGCCGGTTCCAGCTTCGGACGGCTGTCCGCGCCGGTCGCGCAGGTCGCCGACGCCGCCGGAAACGTGTTGTACGAGTACCGGATCGACGGGCTCGACACCGAATCCATCGTCATCGCACTGGAGTTGTACCGGCGTCAGGGCGATTGGAAGGTCCGCGCCGTCGGCCAGGGCTACGCGGGCGGATTCGCCGCACTGGTCACCGACCACGGGGTTCAGGTGAACGAGGCCCCACAGCCCGCGGCCGCGCCCGCGGCGCCGCCGATGCCTCCGGTGACGCAAATCCCGCCCGTGTCAGAGCAGTTGGCACCGCCGCTGCCCAGCTACCAGGCGCCCGCCCCGTCCTACCCGCCGGCAGCACCGTCCTACCCGCCTGCCGCGCCGACCGAGGGTTTCGCACCGGTCGGCGGCTACCCGCCGCCCTTGCCGAACCAGGGTTATCCCCAGCCCGTCGAGCAGTACGCGCCGACCGGTGGCTACCCGCCGCCGCCCGTGGACCAGCAGCCCGCCGCCTTCCCCCCGCCGCCGGGCTACGCGCAGCCGGGCCCGGCCGATCGCGACCTGCCCAACGGGCACGCGGTCAGCCTCGTCAAGGGTCAGCGCATCAATCTGCGCAAGGAGGGCGGCGCGGCCCTCGGCTACGTGAAGATGGGCCTGGGCTGGGATCCGGTCAAGCGCGGCGGCGTCTTCGGCAACAAGACCGTGGACGTGGATCTGGACGCCTCGGTCGTGCTGTTCTCCGGGCCCAAGCCCGTCGATGTCGTCTACTACGGCAGCCTGAACTCCAAGGACGGATCCATCCGGCACCAGGGCGACAACCTGACCGGCGAGGGGGAGGGCGACGACGAGGAGATCTCGGTCGACCTGACCCGCATCGCCGACTCGGTCAACACCCTGCTGTTCATCGTGACCTCCTACAAGGGCCACACCTTCGAGCAGATCGCCAACGCCTACTGCCGTCTCGTCGACAGCGCCACCAATGCCGAACTGGCGCGCTTCACCCTGGCGGGCGGCATGCCGTTCACCGCCATGGCGATGGCGAAGATGTATCGCACCGCGCCGGGCGCGGATTGGAAGCTGGAAGCCCTCGGCGAGGGCTTCCAGGCCAAGCATCCCGGCGAGGCGTTGCCGCAGCTGGCCCGGTTCGTCTAGGGCTCCGCTCGTCGAGGGAACGGCAGCGGGCTGCCGCGGCCGCAGCGCCACCACTTCGAGGT
>NZ_JBSGBY010000701.1:0-4071 GCF_053601505.1 Nocardia sp. NPDC004722 | reverse complement strand
TCTCGATGCGGTGCCGTCGGACACCTTGTCACCGGATGCGGCCGCGGCGCTGTTCGACACCGTCGTGCGCCCGCTGCGCACCGCCATGCGCGCGGTGGGCGTGCTCGGCCTGATCATCGCGGCCGCCGTGTACGTGACCGGGCCCGCGCCGGCGGCGGGGAACCTGCGCCGGGCATTCCAGCGGGCGCTGCGCTCGGTGTGGCGCACGCGCTACCGGCGGCCGCCCAGCGCGGTGGAGACGTTCACCGCGCGGCATCGGATGTCCTTGCGGCTCACCGTCCTCGCGGCCCTGGTGGTCGCCCTGCTGTTCTGGCCCTATCCCAGCGCCCTTGTGGTGGCGGGGCTGGCGCTGACCGGGCTGGTGCTGCTGGCAGCCGTCGAGTTCCTGGGCCGGGGGCCCGGCGAACCCGAATCATCGTGACACCGACCGATTCTCGGAGCCGAGGAACCGAATCATCCACCACGCATGAGGCCGCCGATCCCCGACCGGGGCAGCGTGGTGGGCACACGGGAGGCGACCCGCCGACCGTGGCACCGACAGTGAGGAGCCGTTGTGCGGAACTACCCACCGATCGCCGACCACGGCCTGATCGGCGACCTGCAGACCGCCGCGCTGGTCGCCACCGACGGAACCATCGACTGGTTCTGCTGCCCCCGATTCGACTCGCCCACCGTCTTCGCCGCCCTGGTGGACCACGAACGCGGCGGGCACTGCCGGGTACAGCCCGCGCAACGGCCCTACCGCAGCAGCCAGATGTACTTCCCCGACACCGCGATCCTGATCACCCGCTTCATGACCGACGTCGGCACCGGCGAGATCATCGACTTCATGCCGCCGACCGGCAGCGACTCCACCGACCGTCACCGGCTGGTGCGGATGCTGCGCTGCGTGCGCGGGCACATCACCTTCGAACTCGACATCGCCCCGCGCTTCGACTACGGCCGCCGCGCCCACACCACGCACGTCGACGACGACGGAGCCCTGTTCGACTGCGGCCCGGCGAGTCTCACCCTGCACGCCGTGCGCGAGCCCGGCGATCCCCGGCTGGCGCAGATCCAGATCACCGAGAAGGGCACCCTGCACGGCCTGCTCCCGCTCGAGGCCGGGCAGATGCGCGGGTTCGTGCTGGAATCCGGTGCGCCGCAAGGCCCGCAGGCCATCCGGGTCGCCGAGATCGAGCAGGTCTTCCAGGACACGGTGGACTTCTGGCATCGATGGCTGTCCCGCTCGACCTATCGCGGACGCTGGCGCGAGATGGTGGATCGCTCGGCCATCACGCTCAAATTGCTGACCTACGCGCCGACCGGGGCCATCATCGCCGCCCCGACCGCGGGGCTGCCCGAACAGCTGGGCGGCGAACGCAATTGGGACTACCGCTACGCCTGGATCCGCGACGCCTCGTTCTCGGTGCACTCGCTGCTGGCACTCGGATTCACCGAGGAGGCAACGGCTTTCGCGCGCTGGCTGCGCGGGCTGTACCGGGATGCCGACGAACCGTTGCAGATCATGTACCGCATCGACGGCTCCACCGATCTGAAGGAGGAGGTGATCGAGCACTGGGAGGGCTACCGCGGCTCGCACCCGGTGCGCATCGGTAACGACGCCTCCGGCCAGCGGCAACTCGACATCTACGGGGAACTGCTCGACAGCATCTACCAGGCCGATCGGCGGGGCGTGCGGATCAGCCACGAGGGCTGGAAGGATGTGACCGGACTGCTGGACTGGCTGGGCGAGAACTGGGACCGGCCCGAGGAAGGCATCTGGGAAACCCGCGGCGGGCGTGCGGATTTCACCTACGGACGGTTGATGAGCTGGGTCGCGTTCGACCGGGCGGTGCGGCTGGCCAACAAGTACGGGCTGCCCGGGCCGATCGAGCGCTGGCGTGCACACCGCGACCGCATCCACGATCAACTGTGGGAACGCGGCTGGAATCCGCGGCGGCGGGCGTTCGTGCAGCGCTACGACTCCGACGTCCTCGACTCCTCGCTGCTGCGCATGGTGCAGGTCGGATTCGTCGCGCCGCGCGATCCGCTGTGGCTCTCGACGCTGTCGGCGATCCGCCACGATCTGGTGACCGACAGCCTGGTGCACCGCTACGACCCCGCGGCCTCCCCCGACGGGCTGGAGGGTTCCGAGGGCACCTTCTCGCTGTGCACCTTCAACTACGTGAACGCCCTTGCGCGCGCGGGGAATCCGGCGCAGGCGCGGCTGGTGTTCGAGAAGATGCTCACCTACGGCAACCATGTGGGCCTCTACGCCGAGGAGATCGGGCTCACCGGAGATCAGCTCGGCAACTTCCCGCAGGCCTTCACCCATCTGGCCCTCATCGACGCGGCGATCACCCTCGACCGCGCCATGGACGCGGCCCCGGCGGTCGGCTCAGGCCGGTGACGGCGGGGCGGCGGCCCGCGCGCGGGTGCCCAGCAGTTCGGCGGCCACCAGCACCCAGACCGCCCCGGCCACCGCGAGCAGTATCCTGCCCAGCACCCGGGCCCAGCTCAGATCCAGTGCGGCACCGGTGGACAACGCGGCCACGGCCGTCATGCCGAGCGGGAACACGGTGGCCCAGCGGCGCACGTTGTAGCCCGGCCGGAACCGGACCACCTCGGCGACCACGAGGATCACGTAGAAGGCGAGGTTGAGGCCGACCAGCGCCAGGGTCATGGTGCGCAGGACCGAATCCAGGGTCCCGGTGAATCCGTGCCAGCCGACGAGTTTCGACCCGGCCAGCGCGGAGATGGCCAGCGCCCCGGTCATGACCCACTGGTCGCCCTCCCCGCGCCAGATCTGCGTGACGTCGAAATGGGTGAATGCCAACGCGTACAACGCGATTCCGAGCACGAAGCACACCAGCGCCGCGACCATGAGCCATTCCCCCACGCCCGCGCGCGCCAGCGTGGCCCCGAGCACGGCCAGGCCCTCGGTGGCGACGCAGACCAGGAAGACCGCCCCCGGCATGCGCCGCTTCCAGTGGCCGATCACCAGGGCGAGCAGCACCGGCCACAGGATCGCCGCGATCACCAGCAGCGCGGTGGCCACGAAATGCCAGCCGAGCAAGGCGATTCGGGTTCCGAGCACCGTGGTGGCCGCGACCGCCGTCAATGCCGGTGGCGTGTCGGCCTCGCTCTCCCACCGGGTGTGCGTCCACAGCAGCCGGGACACGAAGTCGGTGGCCAGCGCCAGCCACACCGCGGCGGCGAGCGCGAGCGCCACGCGTGACAGGGGTTCGAATCCGGTGAGATGCAGTCCCACGGAAAGGATTCCGGTGGCCATCACGAAAGCGCCCATGGCCGGGGGTAGTTCACGCCACCACCGCCCGGAGTCGCCCGGATCGCTCAGGGTCAGCGCCGAGAGCACCGCGGCGGCCAGGATCATGAACGCCGAAACCTGCAGCGCCACATCGAGTCCGTGATGGAAGGCGACGGTCCCGGTCTTCAGCGCTTCGGGGACTTTGGACGCGTATTTGAGCATGGTCCCCAGGTCGATGCCCGACGGGATGCGGCCGCGCTCGACCGCGTCGATGGCGGTCGGCTGCAACTCCGGCGGCAACCCCAGTTCGGTGAGCTTGGTCTTCAGGTCCGCGGTGAGGAAACCGTTGACCAGCGAGCCGAGCACCGCGACCCCGACCGCCGCGCCGACCTGTCGCATGGTGTTGGTGGCCGCGGCGGCCATACCGGAATGCGCGGCAGGCACCCCGGTCAGCACGGCGGAGGTCAACGGCACCACGGCGATACCGAATCCGAGCCCGGCGACCGCGAGCGTGGCCGACAGTTCCGCGAATCCGATGGTCCCGTCGAGGGCGTGGCGGGTGAGCAGGATCCCCACGGCGCTCACCACACAGCCGACGATCATCGGGGTGCGCGCGTCGGTGCGGGCCACCCAGTACCCGGCGGCCAGCGAGCCCACCACGATGGCGGCCGCCATGGGCGCGAACACCCCGGCCGTGCGCAGCGCCGAATAGTGGATCATCACCTGGAGATACAGCGCGGTGAAGAAGAAGATCGAGAACACCCCGAAGTAGACGGCGAACGCCACCCCGAGCGCGGCCCGCACCGGCGCGCGATGGTGAT
>NZ_JBSGBY010000700.1:0-4095 GCF_053601505.1 Nocardia sp. NPDC004722 | reverse complement strand
ACGGACCAGTCCGACAAGCCGGGCTTCAACCTCGACGAGCTGGCCCCGGCCGTGGTTCCGCCGCGGGCTCGCCCGCGTCGGCGTGCGGCGGGTCGTCCCGCCGGTGCGCCGGAGGGTGAGAACTAGTCCGCTGTAGACGACTGTGGCCCCGCCGGAATCCGGCGGGGCCACAGCTGTTTTCGGGAGCGTCAGGCGAGCTCGTATTCCAGCCACATGCGGTGTGTGCCGTCGTCGTCGACCAGGACGTCACCCGTGCCGGTGATGCCCGCCAGGTCGCCGGTGCCGCTGCCCGCCACGATCGCGAAGTAGATGTCGGTGCGCGTAGTGCCGTCGGTGGACGCCGAGTGCACGAAGTTGAAGGTGCCCGAGCGCCCGTTGAGCGCGCCCTCGAACGACTCCATGGCCAGGTAGGTCCCGACGCTCGAGGCCGGGTCGAACGCGGAGGTGAACAGGGTGGCCGAGCGTCCGGTGATCTCGCCTTCGAATTGCTTCTCCAGCATGGCCACGCCGACCGGCAGCGCGGTGGTGATGGCCGGGTCGGGGGTCACCTCGGTGGGGATGAAGGACTTGACGTTGAAGGTTCCGGTGGCTCGCATGGATCCATCCTGGCCGGGATGGTCCGGAGGTTCTTGTAAGAACGCGACACCTCGAGGTGAGAGCTGGGCTACCCCGGTTTGGAGGGGGTCGCCGGGTCCTGTAGTCTTGGTCAGTCGCTGCCCCCCGCGATGGCACTCTCTTGTGACTAGTGCTGTGAGTGGGCCGGTCCGGTTCGAAGAACCGAGCACCAATGGCCCGAGGCGGCGGTGAAACCACCAGACCAGTCTGCGGCGGTTTCCGATGCGAATCGGATGTCCGTCGTGTGAGCAGAGTGCCGAGCACTTGAAAAGAGAGAAGGGCAGCCGACCGATGGCATCGTACGCAATCGTCAAGACCGGCGGAAAGCAGTACAAGGTCGCGGTCGGTGACCTGGTGAAGGTCGAGAAGATCGAGGGTGAGCCGGGCACTTCGGTGTCGCTGTCGCCGGTGCTCGTCGTTGACGGTGCCGAGCTGACCACCGATGCTGACAAGCTGGCGAAGGTCTCCGTGTCCGCCGAGGTCGTTGAGCAGACCAAGGGCCCGAAGATCCGTATCCACAAGTTCAAGAACAAGACCGGCTACCACAAGCGTCAGGGCCACCGTCAGAAGCTGACGGTCCTGAAGGTCACCGGCATCAAGTAATCCGACTTGGGGTTCGTCACCCCTGCACGAGGAGTTCTGAGACATGGCACATAAGAAGGGTGCATCCAGCTCGCGCAATGGTCGCGATTCGAATGCCCAGCGGCTCGGCGTGAAGCGCTTCGGCGGTCAGACCGTCAAGGCCGGCGAGATCCTGGTTCGCCAGCGCGGCACGCACTTCCACCCCGGCGTCAACGTCGGCCGTGGCGGCGACGACACGCTGTTCGCCCTCGAGGCGGGCGCGGTGCAGTTCGGCACCAAGCGTGGTCGCAAGACCATCAACATCGTGGTGCCGGAGCCGGTGAACGCCTGACCGGCGCACCGGAGTTCCTACTCCACTAGCTTTCGAGCGGGTCAGGGTTTGCAGTAAACCCTGGCCCGCTTTGCTGTTTTCAACACGTAGCCCTGCGAATGCAGACAACAAGTCCTGAAGGAGGATGATCACCGATATGTCCAAATTCATCGACCGTGTTGTTTTGCACGTGAGTGCGGGCAAGGGTGGGCACGGGTGTGCCTCGGTGCGGCGTGAGAAGTTCATGCCCCTGGGTGGACCCGACGGCGGTAACGGCGGCAATGGCGGGGATGTGATCCTCGAGGTCGACCCGAATGTGCATACGCTGCTGGACTTCCACTTCCACCCGCATGCCAAGGGCGGCAACGGCAAGCCCGGTGAGGGCTCCAACCGCAATGGCAAGCAGGGCGAGGGCCTGTTGCTGAAGGTGCCGGACGGCACCGTGGTGACCAGCCCCGACGGCGAGGTGCTGGCGGACCTGATCGGTGTCGGCGCGCAGTATGTGGCGGCCCGGGGTGGCCGCGGCGGGCTGGGCAATGCCGCGCTGGTGTCCAAGGCGCGCAAGGCCCCCGGTTTCGCGCTGCTCGGTGAGGACGGCCAGGAACGCGACCTGGTGCTCGAGCTCAAGTCGGTGGCGGATGTCGGCCTGGTGGGTTTCCCGTCGGCCGGTAAGTCGTCGCTGGTGTCGGTGCTGTCGGCGGCCAAGCCGAAGATCGCCGACTACCCGTTCACCACGCTGGTGCCGAACCTCGGTGTGGTGCTCTCGGGTGACACGACTTTCACCGTCGCCGATGTGCCGGGCCTGATTCCGGGCGCGAGCGAGGGCCGCGGCCTGGGCCTGGACTTCCTGCGGCACCTGGAGCGCTGCGCGGTGCTCGCGCACGTCGTGGACTGCGCCACCCTGGAGCCGGGCCGGGACCCGATCTCGGATGTGGACGCGCTGGAGGCCGAGCTGGCCGCGTATCAGCCCGCGCTGAAGGGCGATGCGGGCCTGGGTGATCTGGCCGACCGCCCGCGCGTGGTCATTCTCAACAAGGCCGATGTGCCCGATGCCGACGAGCTGGCCGATTTCGTCATGCCGGAGTTCGCCAAGCGCGGCTGGCCGGTGTTCAAGATCTCGGCGGTGAGCCGGGAAGGCTTGCGGCCGTTGACCTTCGCGCTCGCCGACATGGTGGCCGAGTACCGGGCCGCGCATCCCAAGGCGGAGGCGAAGCGGCAGATCATTCGCCCGGTGGCCAAGGGCGACAGCGGTTTCCGGGTGCTGCCCGATCCTGAGGTGGAGGGCGGCTTCATCGTCGTCGGCGAGCGGCCGGAGCGCTGGGTGCACCAGACCCAGTTCGACAACGACGAGGCCGTGGGCTACCTGGCCGACCGCCTGGCCCGCCTCGGCGTCGAGGAGGAACTGGTCAAGCTGGGCGCCGAGCCGGGTGCGTCGGTGACCATCGCGGACTACTGCTTCGATTGGGAGCCTTCGATTTCCGCGGGCGTGGAGACGCTGCTGACCCGTCGTGGCGTGGACCCGCGCCTCGATCAGACCGAGCGCATCGGCGCCGCGGAGCGCAAGCACGCGTCGCGGGTGCGCCGTGGCCTGGTCGACGACGAGTAGGGTCCGCTCGACGAGTGAGACTGTGCCGCAAGGCCGTTCGCGACGAAGCGGCGGCCGGTGCGGCGGAACGACGGATTCGGGTGCGACGATGCCACGGCATCGCGGGCGAATTGAGGTGTGGTGCAAGTGGTTTCGAGTGGCACTCCGATCACCGAGCTGAGTGCGGCGCGGCAGGCGATCGCGTCCGCGCGCAGTGTGGTGGTCAAGATCGGCTCATCGGCGCTGACCAGTCTGGAGGGCGGTCTCGACACCGCGCGCCTGGACGCGCTCGCCGACGCGGTGGAGTCCCGGATGCGCGCGGGTTCGGATCTGGTGGTGGTGTCCTCGGGCGCCATCGGCGCGGGCATGGCCCCGCTCGGATTGTCCAAGCGGCCCAAGGATCTCGCCACCAAGCAGGCCGCCGCGAGTGTCGGCCAGCTGGCCCTGGCGCACGCGTGGGGCACCTCCTTCGGCCGCTACGGCCGGGTGGTCGGCCAGGTGCTGTTGAGCGCGGGGGACTTCGGGCGCCGTGAACCGCACCGCAATGCGCAGCGCACGCTGGATCGGTTGCGCTCGCTGCACGCGATCGCGGTGGTGAACGAGAACGACACCGTCGCGACGGAAGAGATCCGCTTCGGTGACAACGACCGGCTCGCGGCCTTGGTCGCGCACCTGGTCGGCGCGGACGCGCTGATCCTGCTCTCCGACGTCGACGGACTCTACGACGGCGATCCGCGCAAGGGCGCCGCGAACTTCATTCCCGAGGTGCGCAGCAGCGCCGACCTGGATGGCGTGATCGCAGGTTCCGGTGGCGCGCTCGGCACCGGCGGCATGGCCTCCAAACTGTCCGCGGCCCGCCTGGCCGCCGACGCGGGCGTGCCCGTGCTGCTGGCCGCGGCTTCCGATGCGGCAGCGGCCCTTTCCGGCGCGACCGTCGGCACCGCCTTCGCCGCCCGCCCCACCCGCCTGTCCGCGCGCAAGTTCTGGGTCCGCCACGCCGCCG
>NZ_JBSGBY010000699.1:0-4101 GCF_053601505.1 Nocardia sp. NPDC004722 | reverse complement strand
ATGAACCTCTGGTAAGAAGATGGTAGCGCTGGCGGCCATCGCGGCGTCGAACAGTTCCGCGCTCTCCGGTGTCGCCGAGAAATGCTCGAAGTGGTGTCGGCCGAAATGATGGTCGAAGCCCGCGGTGCCGGTGCGGACCGCGTGGTCGAGGTGAGCGAAGGACTGGTAGAAGGCCCCACCGTAGAGGCGAGCCAGCGGGTGCAGGGAATGGGTGGCCGAGACAGGCAGCAGCGCACCGGTTTCGGTCAGTTCGTAGCCGGTGCCGCGTGGGCGCACGATATCGAGATCGGTGAGATAGCGCAGCAATCGGTGCAGGCTGTCCGGATCGGTGCCGGTGATGCGGGCCAGCTCGGTGAGGTCGCGACCGGGCGCGGCGGCGAGTTGATCGGCCACGCCCAGGGTGGCGGTGGCGGCCAGGGCCTGCGTGGTCCAGGCGCCGGTGAGCAGGCGCAGCAGCCGGGTTGGCGCATCGTGGGAGGCGGCGACATGGGTCGCCAGCAGTGGCGAATGCTGCCCGGCGACATGCAGTTCCAGGCGTCGATAGGGCCGGTCGGGGGCATTGGTGCGGAAGTAGAGGATGGTGGCGTCCTCGTGAGTGTTGTATCCGCCTCCGTCACTGCGCATTCCGCCGCGCTGCAGCAGCAGGGTGCGCAGTCCGGCCAGCTCGACTGTGTCGACGCTCTCGACGTCGAGGGCCAGATGCTTCTCGTGCCCGGCCATCCGCTCGGCGTGACGCAGCGCGGTGATGTCGGTATCCGCCGACACCGCGAAAATCTCGATGGTGCAGGGGTTCCCGTCGCCACCCGCCAACGGTGCGCGCACGATCCGCACGTCCAGCCGCTGGTACGCAACCCCGTGCCGGGCGGCCAGCCGACCGCGAACCACCATGCTCGGAATATCCGGATCCGCCGTCAGCCCAAGGCTTTCCAGTGCGGCGGTCAGCACGGTGAGGTCGCCGGGAAACACGAGTACCGCGGTATGGGAGAACCGGCAGCGGCTCGCCATCGCCGCCGCCTCGGCCGCGGTGAGGGCTGGAAGCATGGCCGAGAGCACCGCGCCGGTGTCGTGCGTGCGCACGAACTCTATTGCCGCGCGGAGCTGTTCGAGATCGACCGGATCGAGACATGCGGGTACGGCCAGCGAGCGGGACACGAGTCCTCCTGGTGGGATTTACTGCTGGTGAATGGCGAATACCGACGTGCGTCAGAGACCGACGTAGTTGCGGGCGAACAGTTCCTGATGCGCGGGCGAGGTGGCCAGGCTGTGCAGCCGGGCGCGACGCAGCACGCGCTGGTAGGCGGCTTGCGGGTCATGGCTGGCGGGCGGATGCAGCAGATCGATCATCCAGTGCGAGAACTCTTGGGCGCGTTCGATCATCGGCTGGTGATCGGCCGAATACCGTTGCAGCGCCGACGAATCACCGTCGATCAGCGCGGCCGAGAGCGCCCGCGCGAGCAGCTCGGCCCCCATGATGGCGAGGTTCGCGCCCTTCGCCGCCGAGGGGCTGATCGCGGTGGCGGCGTCACCGGCCAGCAGCAGCCGCCCGTACTGGATCGAATCGCGGATCTCCGAGCGCAGCCGGACCAGACCGCGTTCCACGATCGGCCCCCGCGAGAGCGCACCGTGCCGCGCCGCGTTCAGCCGTCGCTCCAGCGCCTGCCAAATGCGCTCATCATCCCAATCCCCGGCACTGTCACAGGGATCGCATTGCAGGTAATAGCGAGTGATGTCCGGGCTGCGCGGCATCTGCCCCGCGAATCCTTCGGGATGCACACCGTAGAGGACATTCGCCGAGCTCGGCGGCGCTTGAACGAGGAGTGCCAGCCAGGTGATGTCGTGGTCGCGCGTCGCGACGGCCGCGGGCACCGTGGAACTCGAGATGCCCCGCGAGCCATCGCAGCCCGCTACGTACCTCGCAGAGTAACTGCGAGTTCGCCCGCCCGTCGCGCGGACCAGTACGCGAGGGTTGTCGGTGTGCAGGTCGCCGATCGCCTCGACCGTGGTGTCGAAATGCACGGTCCCGCCGCGCCGCAACAGTTCCGCGATCAGGTCGGTCACCAGCAACTGCTGCGGATACACCGTATGCGGCCGACGCGACCCGAGCTGCCCGTAGCGCACCTCGAAATGCTGCTCCGGACTACGGAATTCACACACATCGTGAACGGCCCCCCGCCGATCGAGCCCCTCGGCGAGTCCGTGCGCGCGCAGTACATCCACGCTGTCCGGCGACAGGAAACCCGCGCGCGCCCGGCTCTCCACTCGCTCACGGCGCTGCCGCTCCAGCACCGTGACGCGAATTCCCGCCGCACACAATAGATTCGCCAGTACGAGCCCGGCTGGTCCCGCACCCAGGACGAGTACCTCGGCATCGACGCCGGGTGTTCCCGTGTGCGCCGACTGCATGTCGATCAAAGGGGGCCGTCCTAGTCGAGGATGCGAATGTAGGAACTCCTATCAGTTGCTGGAGGTTAGCCCATTTATTAACCGGAATACGAGCACGCTCGGCGTGGCGCGCACGTGTCGAATGCTATTGGGACAAAACGGAATACATGGGATAACTAGCTGGTCGATCGTCCGTCTCGGCCTCAGCCGTTGTAGATCTCGACATACGCATTGGTCGCGACCGCGAACACGCCCGGCCCCATACCCGTGCAAGCAGCGGTGATCCGATCACCCGACGGCGTGAACGGGTAGCTCAACACCTTGTAAGGCCCGATCGCGTACAGCGGGAACGGACCACTCGCGTAGAGCCCGACACAGTCGAGATGCAGCACATAGTTGGAGCCCCCGTCCGGCTGGCACACCGCCGAGGCGTCGAACAGCCCCTTCTGCACCTGACAATCCTGCGGCGCGGCCTGCGCGGTCCCGGAGCCGAGCACGGCCGCGAACCCCAACCCGGAAACGGCCACGGTGGCGACGCGTGCGGCAAGCCCGATCGACTTCTTCATGTCATTCCTCCACGGTGTCTAGCTGGCATCATGAGGCAATAGCGATTTCCAAGCTATCGCGGCCGCGCCGCCCCCGACATCGGGTACATGCCCTAATCGCCGCAAGTTCCCTACTGCTTCCGATCAGGCAGTCCCGAGCGGATTGAGCAGCGCGAACCGCCATTCCCCGTCGTCGAGCCGCCGCGCGATATTGGCGGTGGTGCCGGTGGGCGCGACGCGAGCGCCCGCCGGCGTATCGATCTCCATCGTCCAATCGGTCACCAGCAGTGCGGTATCCGCGGCCACGAGCACGTGCCGCCCGGCATTGGTGAGCCGACCCCGCGCCGCGACGGTGCCGGAGATCTCCTGATGAAACGCGTCAGGCCCCGAGATCACCGCCCCGGTCGTGGTACGCATGGTGGCGCCGGGCGCGAAGAGCGCCAGCACCCCCTCGACATCACCTGCGTTCAAACGCTCTTCGAAGAGAACGGGGAGCTGAGCCGGATCGGTAATCGTTGTCATGACTCGATCGTCGCCGGACGCGAGCCGAGGGTCGAGGTGGATACCGGACACGTCATGGTGAAAAACGGACCGGCCCTGCGCCTCCCGTTTCCCCTCGCGTCCGCGCTCCCGTACCGCTAGTTTGGTGGCAGGTGCCCTCAATCTGCAGGGGTGGACGAGGAGGTCCAGGGTGTTGGGTTCGGTGCGGTCGCTAGGGGAGCGGGCCTATCTGGAAGGGGAGTCGGCGCGGCTCGCGGTGCAGGCCGGGATGGTGCGAATCGAATCGCCCACGGTATTGCTCGCCGCAGCCACCGCCTTGCTGCGCTACGGCACCCTGGCGGCGGCATTGCGCTTGTCGGCGGCGAGATTCGGAAGCCGGACCGCACTCATCGACGAGCTGGGCGAGCTGACCTTCGCCGAACTCGAGGACCGCTCCAACCGCCTGGCCAACGCCTGGCGCGACCGCGGCCTGAAACCCCGTGAGGGCGTGGCGATCCTGGCCCGCAACCACCGCGGCCTGCTCGACGCCATCTACGCCGCCGCCAAATGCGGCGCCAAGATCATCCTGCTCAACACCGATTTCGCGGGCCCCCAGATCCGCGACGTGGCCACCCGCGAGGGCACCGACCTGCTCGTCTACGACGACGAGTACGCCCACATGCTCGACGAGGTC
>NZ_JBSGBY010000698.1:0-4110 GCF_053601505.1 Nocardia sp. NPDC004722 | reverse complement strand
GTCTCGCACATCGGGGCGAAGCTGTACTCGCCCGGATCGAACCCACCGACCGGTAGCGCCTGCACGCTGATGATGGCCCGCCCCGGCCACTGCGGCCCGGTGTCGGCCCAGGATCGAATGTTGCCGCCGCACAGCACAGCATCGTGGTACATGCTTTGGACCTGCGGGAATTCAATCGTGGCGGCGTGCGCTGGGGCGCTGGTAATGATCATGGTCGCGCCCGTGAGACAGGTGAGCAGGGAGGCGGCCCTCAGGCTCGTCGGCTTCCTCATGGGGCGATGGTAATTTCCGGCATTCGTGATATGTCCGACGTGCGCGAAGGTCCGCATCTCCTTTCTGCAACGATGAGGGGTATGCGCATCGCTAACCATGTCGTCGATCTGATCGGAAACACCCCGCTCGTTCGGTTGAACTCCGTGGTGGGTCCGAACTCGGGACTGGTGGCGGCGAAGGTCGAGTACCTGAATCCGGGCGGCAGCTCGAAGGACCGCATCGCCGTCAAGATGATCGACGCCGCCGAAGAGGCCGGGCTGCTGAAGCCCGGCGGCACGATCGTCGAACCGACCTCCGGCAATACCGGTGTGGGCCTCGCCCTGGTCGCGCAGCAGCGCGGCTACAAGTGCGTGTTCGTCTGCCCGGACAAGGTCAGCGAGGACAAGCGGAACGTGCTGCGCGCCTACGGCGCTGAGGTCGTGGTGTGCCCGACCGCCGTCGCGCCGGAGGATCCGGACAGCTACTACAACGTCTCCGACCGCCTCGTTCGCGAGATCCCGGGCGCGTGGAAGCCGAACCAGTACTCCAACCCGGGCGGCCCCGAATCCCATTACGAGACCACCGGTCCCGAGATCTGGCGCGACACCGAAGGCAAGATCACCCACTTCGTAGCGGGCGTCGGCACCGGCGGCACCATCACCGGCACCGGCCGCTACCTCAAGGAGATCTCCGGCGGCAAGGTCAAGGTCATCGGCGCGGACCCGGAGGGCTCGGTCTACTCCGGCGGCACCGGCCGCCCGTACCTGGTCGAGGGCGTCGGCGAGGACTTCTGGCCGTCCGCCTACGACCCGGCCATCCCGGACGAGATCATCGCCGTCTCCGACGCGGACTCCTTCGAGATGACCCGTCGCCTGGCCCGCGAAGAGGGCCTGCTGGTCGGCGGCTCCTGTGGCATGGCCGTGGTCGCGGCGCTGAAGGTCGCCGAACGCGATCCGGACGCCGTGGTCGTCGTGCTGCTGCCCGACGGTGGCCGCGGCTACCTGTCGAAGATCTTCAACGACCAGTGGATGAGCTCCTACGGCTTCCTGCGCTCGCGCCTGGACGGCTCGCACACCGAGGTCCACGTGGGAGATGTGTTGCGCGGCAAGTCCGGTGAGCTGCCGGACCTGGTGCACACCCACCCGCAGGAGACCCTGCGCGACGCTATCGAGATCCTGCGTGAGTACGGCGTCTCGCAGATGCCGGTCGTCGGCGCGGAGCCGCCGGTGATGGCGGGCGAGGTCGCGGGCTCGGTCACAGAACGCGATCTGCTCTCGGCCGTGTTCGAGGGCCGCGCCAAGCTCACCGACCCGGTCTCCAAGCACATGAGCCCGGGCTTCCCGCTCATCGGCGCGGGCGAGCCGGTCTCGGCGGCCACCAAGCTGCTGGAGTCCACCGACGCGCTCATGGTCGTCGACGACGGCAAGCCGGTCGGCGTCATCACCCGCCACGACCTGCTGGGCTTCCTCAGCGAAGGCGTCCTCGCCTAGTTTTCTGTACGGTTGCCGCCCGCCGGATCCCTTCCCTTGGATCCGGCGGGCGGCGTGCTTTCACCGGTGTGATTCGTGGCCGAGGTGACTTATGGCCTGGGCCAAGCCCATCCGATTCTGAATCGGAGATCACAGTGGGAGCTTCGGCCTGGATAACTGAGGTGTTACCAGAGGTTCATCCGCGCCGGGCACCATTGATTCATATGAGTCCGAGACAGGTGGCGGTATGGGTCGCGTTGCTGGGCGCGGTGCTCGGTGGCGCGAAATTACTGGACCGGATCGGATTCCCCGCACCGCAAATGATTCTCGCGATCGTCGTCGGTGCGGGTCTGGCGTTGGCCGGGAAGCTGCCCGCACCGCTGCCGCGACAGGTGAACGTGAGCGTGCAGGCCATGCTGGGCGTGCTGATGGGCAGCTACCTGCAGATATCCCTGCTGACCTCGATCGGCTGGGGGCTGCTGCCGGTGCTCGCGGTCACGGCGGCGACGGTCGTGGTGAGCGTGGGGGTGGCGCTGGTTTTCGCCCGCGCGACCAAAGTGGATCTGCCCACCGCGACGCTCGGCATGCTGGCCGGTGGTTCGGCGGCGGTCGTCGCGGCGGCCGACGAACTCGACGCCGATCCGCGCCGGGTGGCGTTCATGCAGTACCTGCGGGTCGCGCTGGTGGCGTTGAGCGCACCGGCCATCGCCGCGCTGCTCGACAATGAGGAGCGCGTCCCTTACGGCCCAGGGGCACCGGGCAATTCGGTCACCGACCCCAGCCTGCCGTACTGGATGATCATGGGCCGCGGTGATCAGCTGGCCGGACTGTGCATCGCGATCGTGCTGTGCCTCATCGGGATTCGCATCGGCGCGCGCCTGAAGCTGCCGAACGCCGCACTGCTGGGGCCGATGCTGGTCACCGCGATCGTGACCGCGCTGGGCCTGACCCACGGCTACGCGCCCACCCACCTGTTCAAGGATCTGCTGTTCGTGCTGATCGGCTTCGAGGTCGGGACCCGCTTCACCCGGCAGGTGGTGGGGGAGATGGCGCGGATGCTGCCCGCCATGACCGCCGCGGTGCTGGCCCTGTCGGCGATCGTGGCCGGAATGGCTTTGGGGCTGGCCTATCTGGTGGATCTACAGATGTCGGACCTGTATCTGGCCACCACGCCCGGCGGCATCAACGCGGTGCTCGCCACCGCCGACACCATGGGCGCGAATCTGCCGCTCATCACCAGCGTGCAGACCATCCGGCTGCTGGTCATGATGGCGTTGCTGCCGCTGCTCATCGCGCGAATCCGACGGTACGAAACCACCAGAGCGCAGCGAGCGTCCACGCCAGCGTGAAGCTCGTGAACACGGTCGCGCCGAGGATCGGCAGCAGCCAGCCCGGGGTCCGCTTCAACCGCAGCGTCAGCATTTTCGAGGCGAAGGCCCCGTAGAAGACCACGCCCGCGATGGAGTGCGCCATCACCCGCGTCGAGGTCGCGCCCTGGCCGACCTGGAAACCGAAGCTGTAGAGGCAGTAGAAGGCCACCGGCAGGCTGAGCAGGAACGCCAGCGCACCCGACAGCCGGTGGAAGGTGTGCACGGGTTTCGGCGCGTGGAAGCCGTAAATCCAGACGGCCGTGAGCACTTGGCCGACGATCAACACCCCGACCGCACTACTCAGATACGCCTTGAAGATCTGCGGGGCGGAGAAGCCCCACGTGGGCAGGGGCTGGGTGCCGGGCCAGAAGTGGGTTCCGGCCATCCCCAGCGCGACCGAGACCGCGGCGCCGGTGAGCAGCACCGGCACCGCGATCAGGTTGCGCCGAGAAACGGTGACAACGTCTGTCAGCAAGGACATCTCGACTCGGTTTCAGGTCGTCACGGGGTGTCACCCCGTGTGCGCGGCGATCAGCTTGGCGGTGTCGCCATAGGTGCGCAGCCGCGACACCTTGCCCGCGTCGTCGAAGCTCCACAGGTGCACGTTCTGATCGACGATGCGATTGCCGTTGGGCAGCACCACATCCAATTCGATCTCGGCGGCCACCTGACCGGTGGACCCGATGACATCACGCACCGTGAACTCCTGGAACTTCCACTCCGACAGCAGGGCGAAGAAATCGGCGACCGCGTGCGGTCCGCGCCGGGGCTGCAACTGCGGAACCCCCGCGGCCTGGGCGGTATTGGCGAGCCAATCGGCGTCCCAGGAAACGTCGTCGGCGAGCTGATCGAGGATGAACGGAATGTCGCCGGTCTCGAACGCGCGGTAGAGCGCCCCGATGATCTCGGCGTGAGCGGTGTTGGCGAGCTGGTCGGCCTGGCCCGCGACGCGGCCGGGAACTGGCGCACCACCACTGTGCCGCAGGCGCTTCCGCCCGGCAAGGTCACCGTCATCGACT
>NZ_JBSGBY010000697.1:0-4120 GCF_053601505.1 Nocardia sp. NPDC004722 | reverse complement strand
GCGACGCCGCGGCCGCCGAAGGCGGAGCCGAGCCCGGCCGCCATGGCCGCGGCCGCGCTGCCCCACAGGAAGTTCCGGCGGCTGACCCGATGCCGCTTCAGGAACGAGCGATGCCATTCGTACTGCTCGTCCATGGTCATGTCGGCGGCCAGGTGGGCGGGGATGCCGGTGCGGGGCACCGTGCCGAGCGGGTTGAGCACGCGAAATCCTCGGGGTCAGCACAGATGTGCGCGGTGGACCACGACATCAAAACGCTGCCACCTTACGGGTTTCCGACACACCGGTGAATTCGGCACGCCCGCGCTGGGTCTCGCGGGTTCAGGCCGGGAGGGCGATGTGCGGGTCGGTGCTGCGATACGGCTCGGCGTGCGGACCGGTGGCGAAGCCGCGCAGGATGGTGGCCACGGCGTGGTCGATGGCCGCCTCGCGTTCGGCGGGTTCGGCGTCGGCGAGCGGGCCGTCGACGATGAGGGTGGCCAGTCCGTGCACGGCGGCCCAGGCGGTGAATTCCGCGCCGGGGCGCTGGCGCGGGTCCATGAATCCCGAGGCGACGAAGGCGTCCAGGCCGACGCCGATGAGCACGAAGATGGGGTCCTCGCGCACGTCCTTGGTCTGGTCGATGTCGCTGCCGCAGAAGGCGGTTCGGAACAGGCCGCGTTCGCGGTCGGCGTATTCGATGTAGGCGCGGCCCGCGGTGGCCAGCGCGGCGATCGCGGTCGCGGTCGGATCGTCTTGTTCGGCAACGTTTTTCATCGCGCCCGAGATGGCGTCGAAGAGCAGGTCACCGGCGTGGTCGTGGACGGCGGCGAGGAGTTCCTCGTGGCCGCTGAAGTGCCGGTAGGCGGCGGTGGCGGTGACGCCGACCGCGCGGGCGGCGGCGCGGACGGTGACCGCGGCGGGGCCGCCGATCTCGGCGAGTCGCGCGGAGGCGAGCACGAGGGCGTTGCGCAGGTCGCCGTGATGGTAGGGACCCTCGCGCACCGGTCGGGCGGCCGCATCGTCGGTGATGTCCACAACATCGATGTTGACACCCGTACAGATCGCAGGGCAAGTTAACACCCATAAAGTTCACACCCGTCAACATCCTGTCTCGCCCGTCACCACCACCGCATTCCGCCGAGAGGATTCTTCGATGAGCGCACTGCTGGGCCGGATCGGCGACTTCGCCTTCCGACACCGTGGCCTGGTCGTCTCGATCTGGGCCGTCCTGCTGATCGCCGTCGTGGGCGGGGCCGTGTTCGCCGGCGGCCGCCTCGACGACCGCTTCACCGTGCCGGGGGCCGAGTCCCAGCGGGCGCTGGACACGCTCTCGCAGACCGCGCCGGATGCGGCGGGGGCGAACGCGCAGATCGTGTTCACCGCACCGGCGGGTCACCTCATCTCCGAAGCGCCCTACAAAACGGCCATCGGGCAGACCTTGCAGGCGGCGGGCACCGCGCCGGGCGCGATCGGGGTGACCGCACCGCAGCAGGCGGGGATGGTCTCACCGGATCAGCGGACCGCGATCGGTGTCGTGCACTTCGACGGTGACCGGTCCAAGGTGACCAGCACCGCGCGGGATGCGGTGGAACGTTCGGCCGATCCGGCACGCCAAGCCGGACTGGATGTTTCGGTCGGCGGTTCCGCCTACGGCGTGGGTGAGATGCACCCCGGCATCACCGAGGTGATCGGGCTCGCGGTGGCGGTGCTGGTGCTGCTGATCACCTTCGGGTCGCTGCTGGCGGCCGGAATGCCCATTCTCTCAGCGGTTTTCGGGATCGCCGTGACGGTGGGCGGGATGCTCGGGCTGGCGGCCGTGGTGCCGATCTCCTCGACCGCGCTGACGCTGGCGCTCATGCTGGGCCTGGCGGTGGGTATCGACTACGCGCTGTTCATCCTGTCGCGGCATCGCTCCCAGCTCGCAGCCGGACTCCCGCCCCGGGAGTCGGCGCGCCGCGCCAATGAGACCGCGGGCAGCGCCGTGGTTTTCGCGGGTATCACGGTGATCATCGCGCTGGCCGCGCTCAGCGTGATCGGCATCCCCTTCCTGACCGTCATGGGTCTGGCCGCCTCCGGCGCGGTGCTGGTCGCGGTCGCGGTGGCGCTCACATTGCTGCCCGCGCTGGCCGGATTCGCCGGTGGCCGACTGGCTCCGCGGCCGGGCTCGCGAACTCATCGCCGGATCACCATGGGCACGAACGACTCCGCCCCACGCACGAACGCCCCGCGCCGGGACAGCATGGGTGCGCGGTGGGCGCGGCTGGTGACGGCGCGGCCGCTGGTCACCGTGGTGGCCGTGGCCGGTGCGCTGATTCTGCTCGCCCTGCCGGTGGCATCGCTGCGAACGGCGTTGCCCGATAACGGTTCCGCGGCGACCTCGTCCGGTCAGCGGCAGGCGTACGACACCATCGCCGAGAAGTTCGGGCCCGGTTTCAACGGCCCGTTGGTGGTGGTCGTGGACGCGCCGGAGGGTGATACCCGCTCCGCCGCGACGGTCGCCGACGCCGTGCGCAAGCTGCCCGATGTCGCCTATGTCGCCGCACCGCAGCCGACCCAGCGGGCGGGGCAGTCGTTGATCCTGGCGGTGCCATCCAGTGCGCCCGAATCTCAGCAGACCGCCGATCTGGTGCACACCATCCGCGACCACGTGCCCGCGTCGGTCCCGGATGCGCAGGTGGCCGTCACCGGCGACACCGCGGTCACCATCGATGTCTCGCAACGGCTTTCGTCGTCGCTGCTGCCGTTCCTGGCGATCGTCGTCGGATTGAGCCTGGTGCTGCTGATCGTGGTGTTCCGCTCGATCGCGGTGCCGGTGAAAGCGGCGGCCAGCTTCCTGCTGTCGGTCGCGGCGGCGCTGGGCACCACGGTGGCGGTGTTCCAATGGGGTTGGGCCGCAGACCTGTTCGGGGTCACCAAGGTCGGTCCGGTGGTGAGCTTCCTGCCGATCATCCTGGTGGGCGTGCTGTTCGGGCTGGCCATGGACTACCAGGTGTTCCTGGTGTCCGGTATTCGCGAACAATGGCTGCACACCGGTGACGCGAAGTCCGCGATCGTCGAGGGCACCCGGCACAATGCCCGGGTGGTGACGGCGGCGGCGACCATCATGGTGGTGGTCTTCGCGTCCTTCGTGCCGACCGACGACGCCCTGATCAAACCGATCGCGTTCGCGCTGGCGGTCGGGGTGCTGGTGGACGCCTTCGCGGTGCGACTGACCCTGGTTCCAGCGGTGCTGGCGCTGCTGGGTCGCCGGGCCTGGTGGCTGCCGCGCGGGCTGGACCGGGTACTGCCGACGCTGAATCTCGAAGGGCCGCAAGAGGAGCCGCAAGACGGACCGCAACCCGGCAGCGAGCCGCAGCGCCCCGAGCCCGCGCTGGTCTAGCTCTCGTGCTTCGCCTCGTGAGTGGCTTCGTACTCGGCCTCGAAGCTGCGCTCGCGGCGGCGCTCGCGCACCTTCCAGATGATCAGGCCCAGGATCACGATGGCCGCGACGCCGATGGCCAGGTCGCGCCCGACCGTCTTGGCCACCTTCTCGTAGGATTGCCCGGCCACATAGCCGAGCACCACGAACGTTGTGCCCCAGACGATTCCACCGGCCGCATTGAACACCAGGAAGCGCCGGTAGGGCATGCGGGAGGTGCCGGCGAGGGCGGGCATCATGGCCCGGAAGAACGCGGTGAAGCGGCCCAGGAACACCGCCCAGCCGCCGCGCCGGGCCAGATAGTCCTGGGCCTGGTCGAGGCGGCCGCGGTGGCGGTCGAGCAGTTTGATCTGCAGCAGCCTGGGGCCGACATGCTTGCCGACCTCGTAACCCACACTGTCGCCGAGGATCGCGGCGGCCACCACCAGCACGATCATCACGCCGAGCACCACGTGTCCCTGGCTGGCGGCCACCCCGCCCAGCACCGCCGCCGTCTCACCCGGGATCACGAAGCCGATGAAGATCGCGTCCTCGGCGAACACCAGCAGGGTGACGACGAGATACACCCAGATCGGCGCGATATCCAGAATCCGGTGCAGCAGGTTGTTCATGCCCGCAACGGTACCCAGGCCGGGCGGACTCAGGTCGCGGGATCGCCTTCGGGGCGGCGCCGCCGCAGCACCCACAGGCCCGCGGCGCAGGCCGCGGCGAGGGCGGTCGCCG
>NZ_JBSGBY010000696.1:0-4131 GCF_053601505.1 Nocardia sp. NPDC004722 | reverse complement strand
GGTGACCGCGACCGGGTCGGAGGATCGGGTGCGCGAGCGGGATCGGGATCGGGGATTGCAGCCGCGCGCGAGCGCGGGCTGCGTGCGGCGCGCGCTGCCGAGCACGTTGGGCGGCTATGTCGCCGGTACCGCCATCGAGAAGCTGGCGTGAGCTCGGTCGCGGTCCGCGACTTCCCGCAATAAACACGCTGTGACCAGCGTTTCAACGTCTGTAACCAAACTTGTCGGTGGGTACCCCTAGCATGGCCGTCGGGGGTATGTCTGGATGCTGAAACGTTGGAAGGATGGCCAGTGGCGGATCGCCTGACGGTGCGCGGAGCGCGGGAGCACAACCTCAAAGGGGTCGATCTCGACCTACCCCGCGACAGTCTCATCGTTTTCACCGGTCTGTCCGGTTCTGGCAAGTCTTCGCTGGCCTTCGACACGATCTTCGCCGAAGGGCAGCGCCGCTACGTGGAATCGCTGTCGGCGTACGCCCGCCAATTCCTCGGTCAGATGGACAAACCGGATGTGGACTTCATCGAGGGCCTGTCCCCGGCGGTGTCCATCGATCAGAAGTCGACCAACCGCAACCCGCGGTCCACGGTCGGCACCATCACCGAGGTCTACGACTATCTGCGTCTGCTGTTCGCGCGCGCGGGCACCCCGCACTGCCCGGTCTGCGGTGAGCTGATCGCCCGGCAGACCCCGCAGCAGATCGTGGATCAGGTGCTGGCGATGGAGGAGGGCACCAAGTTCCAGGTGCTCGCGCCCGTGGTGCGTACCCGCAAGGGCGAATTCGTGGACCTGTTCGAGTCGCTGAACTCGCAGGGCTATTCGCGTGTCCGGGTCGACGGCGTGGTGCATGCGCTGACCGATCCGCCCAAGCTCAAGAAGCAGGAGAAGCACGATGTCGAGGTGGTCGTGGACCGCCTCGCCGTGAAGCCGAGTTCCAAACAGCGCCTGACGGATTCGATCGAGACCGCGTTGCGGCTGGCCGACGGCATCGTGGTGCTGGACTTCGTGGATCGCGACGAGCACGCCCACGATCGGGAGCGGCGCTTCTCCGAGCGGCTGGCCTGCCCCAACGGCCACCCCCTCGATATCGAGGATCTGGAACCGCGGTCGTTCTCGTTCAACTCGCCCTACGGCGCGTGCCCGGATTGCACGGGTCTGGGTATCCGCAAGGAAGTGGATCCCGATCTCGTGGTGCCGGATCCGGAGCTGAGTCTCGCCGACGGCGCGATCGCGCCCTGGTCGCGCGGGCAGACCGCCGAATACTTCACCCGGCTGCTGTCGGGCCTGGCCGAGGCGATCGGCTTCTCCATGGACACGCCCTGGAACCAGCTGCCGCTCAAGGCCCGCAAGGCGGTCCTGGAAGGCAGCTCCGAGCAGGTGCACGTCTCCTACACCAACCGCTACGGCCGCAAGCGTTCGTACTATGCCGATTTCGAGGGCGTGATGCCGTTCCTGCAGCGGCGCATGGACGCCACCGAATCGGAGGCGATGAAGGAGCACTACGACGGGTACATGCGGGACATCCCGTGCCCGGTGTGCAACGGCGCGCGGCTGCGCCCGGAGATCCTGGCGGTCACGCTGTCGGCGGGCGACGAGCGCAAATCCATTGCGGATCTGTCGGATCTGTCGATCGGCGACGCGGCGGCCTTCCTCAATGCGCTGACCCTGGACGAGCGGCAGGCGGCCATCGCCGTCCAGGTGATCAAGGAGGTGCAGGCGCGGCTGGGCTTCCTGCTGGACGTCGGCCTGCAGTACCTGACCCTGTCGCGGGCGGCGGCCACGCTGTCCGGCGGTGAGGCGCAACGCATTCGGCTGGCCACCCAGATCGGTTCCGGACTGGTCGGTGTGCTGTACGTGTTGGACGAGCCGTCCATCGGCCTGCACCAGCGCGACAACCGGCGGTTGATCGAAACCCTCACGCGCCTCAAGAGTCTCGGCAACACCCTGATCGTGGTCGAGCACGACGAGGACACCATTCACGCCTCGGACTGGGTGGTCGACATCGGCCCGCTGGCCGGTGAGCACGGCGGCCAGGTCGTCTACTCGGGCCCCTACGAGGGTCTGCTGAAGGACCAGCGATCCCTCACCGGCGCTTACCTTTCCGGCCGCGAGCAGATCGAGGTGCCGCTGGTGCGGCGGCCGATCGACCGCAAGAAGCAACTCACCGTGGTCGGCGCGATCGAGCACAACCTGCGCGATATCGACGTGAGTTTCCCGCTGGGTGTGCTGACCGCCATCACCGGTGTCTCGGGTTCGGGTAAGTCGACGCTGGTCAACGACATTCTCGCGACCGTGTTGCAGAACAAGCTGAATGGCGCGCGCCAGGTGCCGGGCCGCCACACCCGCGTCAACGGCCTCGATCATCTCGACAAGCTGGTGCAGGTCGACCAGTCGCCGATCGGCCGCACCCCGCGCTCGAATCCGGCCACCTACACGGGTGTCTTCGACAAGATCCGCACCCTGTTCGCGGCCACCACCGAGGCCAAGGTGCGCGGCTACCAGCCGGGCCGGTTCTCCTTCAATGTGAAGGGCGGCCGCTGCGAGGCGTGCTCGGGCGACGGCACCCTCAAGATCGAAATGAACTTCCTCCCGGACGTTTACGTCCCGTGCGAGGTCTGCCACGGCGCGCGCTACAACCGCGAAACCCTCGAGGTCCACTACAAGGGCAAGACCATCGCCGAGGTCCTCGATATGCCGATCGAGGAGGCCGCGGAGTTCTTCGAGCCCGTCACCTCCATCCACCGCTACCTCAAGACGCTGGTGGACGTCGGTCTCGGCTATGTGCGCCTGGGCCAGTCCGCGCCGACCCTGTCCGGCGGCGAGGCGCAACGCGTGAAGCTGGCCGCCGAACTCCAGAAGCGCTCCACCGGCCGCACCATCTACATCCTCGACGAGCCCACCACGGGTCTGCACTTCGAGGACATCCGCAAACTGCTGGGTGTCATCAACGGCCTGGTGGACAAGGGCAATTCGGTCATCGTCATCGAGCACAACCTGGACGTCATCAAGACCTCCGACTGGGTGATCGACATGGGCCCCGAGGGTGGTTCCGGCGGCGGCACCGTCATCGCCGAGGGCACCCCGGAAGACGTTGCGGCCGTGGCCGAAAGCTACACCGGCCAGTTCCTGAAGACCGTCCTCGACGCCCAGCCCACCCCCGCGCCGGCGAAGAAGGCGGCCAAGAAGGCGCCCGCCAAGAAGACGGCCCCGAAGACCGAAGCCCAGGCCGCGGCCGCGAAGAAGGCGACCGCCGCCCGTCGCAAGGCCGCCGCCCTGCGCTGACGCCTCGGAACACGCGACGGCAGACGAGCGAAGGCCCCGCACCGGAATCGGTGCGGGGCCTTCGTCTTTCGTGCCCGTCCGCGTGCCTACTCGGCGGCGGCCAGCGGCTGCTCGAGCTCCCTGACCTCGGCGATGCGGCCGAAGTCGAGCTTGACGATCTGGTCGGCGCAGTCGAAGTACCGGTCGTCGTGGGTGATCACGATCACGGTCTTGCCCCGCTCCTTGAGCTTCACCAGGATCTCCCGGTAGAAGACGTCACGGAACTTCGGCTCCTGATCGGCGGCCCACTCGTCGAACATGTAGATCGGGCGATCCTCGAGCAGCGCGGTCAACAGCGCCAACCGCTTTCGCTGCCCCTGCGACAGATTGACGGTCGAGAGCCGCCCGTTCTCGACGGTGACCTTGTGGTCGATCTGGAGGTCCTTCAAATGCTTGCGGACCTCCTCGTCGATGCCTTCGTCGAAGCCCAGGTAGTCCTCGAACAGATGGAAGTCGGTGAAGACCGCCGAGGTGTTCTGCCGGAACCATTCGATGTTCTCGTGGTCGATCCGCTCGCCGTTGAGCGACAGATGACCGTGCTGCGGGACATACAGACCCGTGATCAGTTTGGCCAGCGTGGATTTGCCGCTGCCGTTGCCGCCCACGATGAACGTGATCCGGCCGGGCTCGAAGGTCAGATCCAGCGGGCCGAGGCTGAAGCCGGTGCCGTCGGCCTCGGGCGGAGCCACGGGCGCGCCCATCGGGACGGGATGGCTGCCGTGCGTGAAGAACCGGTGCCCGTTGACATCCGGGCGATCACTGCCGGGCCGCGGACCCTGCGGCGGCGGACCGCCGGGCCGTCCACCCGGATGC